>CAYUZC010000144.1:0-5558 GCA_964449525.1 uncultured Ruminiclostridium sp. | reverse complement strand
GCCGGATCTACCGGATGATCAATCTTAATTGCAAAGGAATCTTTATTCTTGATGTCCTCATCTGTAATGATGTGGACATCAAGTATTTTATCCATTCTATAGCCTGTGTTCATATAGTTTATCTCGGCAAGGCCCATGCTCCAGCCCTCAAGCCAGTTTTCCAGGTCTGCCCGCTGTGTTTCATCACCTTCAAAATGGATTAAAAGATCAATATCACTTCCGGGACCGGCAGTACCCGAGCCGGTACTTCCAAAAAGATAAAAACCCTTAACTCCAAAACGGCTCGAATCAACTCTTGCGGCTAATTGCTCGGCCATATGATATCGCCATCTCCAGGCCTTGTCATCTCCGGTATAGTCCTCGTATTCAACAACTTTTTGCTGGCGGGGAAGCTTAATCCTATGTGGGGTTAAAAAGCCCAAGGCTTGGGATAAGTCTGCATTCATGCATATACTCAGATTATTTCCGTCAGATGAATCTTGTACATCTATTACTCTTACTATATCCTCATATTTTTCATATTCCGGGAAAATTGTTTTAAGAATATTCTTGGATTTAGTAAGATACCTCTCATTAAAAACAATGCCTTCATCATCGGGGTATAAAGGCAATACACGTATATTGGCCTCAACAAGGTCCTGAAAAAAATGAGTGCCAAAAGATAATTCGGGTATATATCCGCTTTTATTCTTAGCAATTTCAATCAAAACAGCAGTATTATTGATATCGGAATATGTTACTGATACACCTAGCTTTATATCACCTCGACTTCCCCAACGACCCGGACCTATGAGTATAAACTGGCGTTTCGGAAGAAAAGAATTAAGCGCACTAATTATTTTACCAACTGTTTTCAAATCCTCTAACTCAGAAAGCTCACTATAACGCTCGGGGTCTACATATACAATATGTGATATATTTTGAATAATACCATTAGAAATATAGCGGTTTGCAGAAAAAACTATATCCTTAGCCAATATATCCTGAGGAATAGGGGCCGGCGCAGTATCCTCTCTTAAGCTTTGAGGTCTGCATTGTAGTAGGTATAAGTCATTACCGTCAGATGCAAATTCAATGTCGACCGGATATCCCAGCTTTGCATTTAAAGCTTTTATGGCAGTATTTATTTGTGTAATATAGCGCGATTCGTCAATTATTCCATCAAAGGTTACAACAAGATTATTCTTTTCAAAATCTATCTCAAACATGTTCGCTTTTCTGATATGATCATATTCCATAATAGATACAATTTTGTTTATATTATTAATCTGATTTCCATATTCTCTTAGCAACTCAGATATTTCAAGTGTTTCGAAGGAATTGTTTTCAAGGTTGATAACATCGATCTTTTTTGGTGAATATCGTTTTACTTCCTCAGGTACGATATTTACTTTAATACCCGGTTGTTGTGGCGATACAAGTATTGGAAAATCATCGGTTAAACGGTCTACTGCACGGGTACCCAAGCCGGGAACCATCCTAATTAAACCGTCTTCTCTCTTTATTCTGGGAGACCATCTGTACTCATTATTGCTGAAAGCCACACCGGAAAACAAAGGGAAAAAGTATTTGCCAACCTTTGTACCGACAACCTGTTGTATCATTATACCCATTTCTTCATGGATATCCAGCAGGCCTCTTTCTGCTCTGTATTGAATTGGATCAGGAGCGAATACTGATGCGTAAACCTCAATTATCGCGTCCTGAAGAGCCGCCAAGCGTTCATGCTTGGTTCCTTGATTAGCTAAAAACAAACTTTTATATTTACCTGAAAATGAAGCACCGGTTTGATCTTCCAAAACACTGGAGCTTCTGACGATAATAGGTGAGTTATCAAAATCATCTAAAGCAACTGATAAACTGTTGAAAATCTCTGGAGGAAGCTTACAGTTTTTCATCAGCTGTATTATATTTCTGTACTCTAAGCGAATTTCTTGAATTTCTCTATATTTTTGTTCATTTAATTCTTCAAGATCATTATAATGAAGGAACTTGGTTATGGTGTCCGTAGTAATGTACCATGTTTTCGGAGTTCTTATTGAATTCAGTTGGGGAAGATTCTCGCTCTCTTTTGAAAGTATTTTATTTGCCAGAAATAAACCGGTACCTTTACCGCCAATCCTTCCCTGGCTTTCTGAAGGATAAATAATTTTATTTATAATGTCATAAAAATCGCTATAATTCAGATATTGGGCTGCAATACTTATAAAATCAGGCTTGTCTGATAGAAAGTATTTTATTAAACCTACAGTAACCCAGCGCCCCTTAGAAGAAAATAAGAATTCGTCACCTCTTGAAGACTTTTGAAATTTTCTTAAAGCTTCAATAATATTATGAAGTGAGGGAGAGATACTTCCGATTACTTTAATAAGAGAATAGGAATTCTCTTCCTGTATCCACCTTTTTATTTGGTTTTTAAGCTCTTCCGCACCGATATATTTTTCAGCCACACTGAATGCGTTCTCACATATGCATACTATATCTCCAATGGGTTCGGCTGCGGTAGGATAATTTGAGTATCCGTCATCGTCAACAAGGTTGCCTGTCGAACAATTAAAAAGATCAGAGGCTTCATTAATACCTAATATCAGAAGGTAATTTGTCAGCTTTCTGCAAACATGAAGAAGCATGCTATGATCAGTATGCTTGAGAAATTCGACAACGAATTCCCACTCTTTTTTTCCCTTTTCAGAATTAATTGAATTCGATTTTGAAGATTCCCAATCACTCATGACAGATTTCATCCGCCTGTAAACAAGCATTTGACCGATTCTGTCAGCAACAGATTTTATCAGCTTTTTTTCTTTAAAAAGAAAATAACCTTCATCAGTTTTTTGCACTTCCTGAATATATACAACCTCTATATTGCCGACAATATTTCCATCTGCCTTGATATTACATGTTTCAGAGAGGGGAGAGGATATAAACCCGGGGCTTTGGTAACTTTGGTTTTTATACAATATTTTTGCCCGGCATAGTTCAGGGAACCTCCAACCCGAAGGTAATACTTTGATAATTCCGTTAAAAAGCTCAGGTATAGATAATTGATGATTTTCAAGAATCTCATCAACCATATATAGGCAGTTTAACTCTTTTTCGCGTTCCTTCAAGACATCAAGTAAATTATCGGATCCAATAATATCATTACTCATATTATGAAGGTCTCCCTTTATTAAAAATTGGAGGTTGGAAAAATACCAACCTCCTACATTATACCTTATGTTTCTATTAAATTAAACCCATCCACGGCTCTTAACAGCCTGCGCTACACGGTTTATAGCAATTACATAGGCAGCATCACGCATACGTAAGCCCTTGCTCTGTGCCAAATCATAAACTGCTTTAAAAGCTGAGGTCATCTTAGTATTCAACTTTTCAAGAACCTCATCCTTTTCCCAAAAGTAATTCTGATTTGACTGAACCTGTTCAAAATAACTGCAGGTTACTCCGCCTGCATTGGCTAAAAAGTCAGGAATAAGGAAGATATTTCTTTCAGTAATAACTTTATCGGCATCAGGTGTTGTAGGGCCATTAGCCGCTTCAGTAATAACTTTCACCTGTTTGCTGATTTTATGCACAGTTTCTATTGTAATTTGATTTTCCATGGCTGCAGGAATTAAAATATCAACATCCTGCTCTATCCAGGCATCTCCCGGAAGAATTTCATAGCCAAGTCCGATAGCCTTTTCTTTATCAATGGTTCCGTACGCATCTGTAATGTTTGCCAGAGCATTGATATCCATGCCGTCTAGTTTGCGGAAGGTATAAGCTTTTTTATCTGTTTCATTCCAGCAAGAAATTGCAACAACCTTACCACCTAATTGTTGATATAATCTAACGGCATATTGAGAAACATTACCGAAGCCCTGGAAGCTTGCGGTAGTATTTTTAATAGGCATGTTAAGATTATTCAGAGCTTCATTAAGTACATAAATAACACCAAAGCCGGTTGCCTCTGTTCTTCCTAAAGAACCGCCCATACCAACCGGTTTACCTGTAATAAATCCGGGATTTTTACAACCATGAATAGTTTCGTATTCATCTAGCATCCAAAGCATATGTTTTGCATTTGTCATAACATCGGGAGCGGGAACATCGGAGTTAGGACCTACATTTTTTGCCAACTGACGCACATATCCACGGCACAGTCTTTCCTGTTCACGTTCTGTAAGATTCCTGGGATCACAAATAACGCCGCCTTTAGCTCCGCCTAAGGGGATGTCCACAACAGAACATTTCCATGTCATCCACAAGGATAGTGCACGGATTGTATCAATGGTTTCCATTGGATGGAAACGGATACCGCCCTTGGCCGGACCTCTTGCATCATTATGTTGAATTCTAAATCCTTTAAAAATTTTAGTGGTACCGTCATCCATTTTGACGGGAATTGTGAAATGGTACTCGCGCATGGGTTGACGTAAAAGCTCGCAGGTTGCTGCATCAAGGTCTAATTTTGAGGCAACCGAGTCAAATTGCAGCTGCGCAGTCTCATAAGGGTTATAAGATGTGTTACTCATTTTCTGGCCTCCATTTAACATTTATAGAATTATAAGTCTTGACATAGGGCTTTGGAATAAAGATCCAGGGTGGCGCAAAATGATTTTTTATTAATAACAAATTGCAGATTATACAAATATATCATTAAAAAAGAAACATTCCGGCTTGTATCCGGTATCTTTCAAGAACCTAAACCATTCATATCATACCAATGCTAATATGATATGTCAACAATTGCGTGCCTATATTATGGATATGAAGTTTATTAAAAGGTATCTTTCAGTTTTAACAGAATCAACAGGAACCCAGAATATTGATTAACCAAGTAATTACTAGATTAATGTACTAGAATATGCTGTCTTCTCACGCTACTTAGTAATAAGATGGTCATGGACAAATTGTGATATAATATAAAAAAATATTTATTAAGAGGGTAAGTATATGAAACAGAATTTAACCATTGAAGATTTAAATTCATTAACACTAAGCCAAAAACAAACCCTTAATTCATTCTGGCTTCCTGCCATAAACGACCTGGCCATTGCATCTGTCTGCAAGGATGTAGAAAATGATGTATATGAAAACCTTGAATTTGTGGTTGGCGAAGTCATTTTATCTAAAAGTGCCGTAATAACTTTAAAACGACTGAGGATGTTTGATGATGTAGTAGTGGATGAGGCATTATCTGAAGATGAACAAGAATCTTCAGATGAAGATTTCTATGACTATACATTCGATCCCGGGGACTATTTTTTAAAGGAAAATTGTTTACCATTATTCGGGGTAGGCCAGCTGATAGAATGTATAAGAAAAACAAAAGCCGGGCAAGACGGGTTTAGCCTTAATATTCCTCCGAAAAGCGGATTTGAAGCTGAACAGGGCTACATAATTAACGATAGGTTTGGCGAAGTTGATAGAGCGGATGAGTTGGTTGATCTTCTTTTTAAAATCTTAAAAACGCAATTGTGATCGGTATAGTATTTTTGTATAAAAAGCTACCTTTATGAAGTTAGTGCCACTACTGTCAAGAAAATAGACTGATTTGTGATTCTTTAGTG
>CAYUZC010000143.1:0-5559 GCA_964449525.1 uncultured Ruminiclostridium sp. | reverse complement strand
CCCTGGTTCAGAGCATCCAGATTAAGTGCATCAGCTAACCTTGCCGTATATGAACAGGATGGAGAACCTGCCACAAATCCCTGAGTGATAGAATCTCCAAAGCAGTACATTTTTTCTCTATCCGAATTAACTGCTTTGGTTTCACCGTTGCAACGAATTTCTTTAATACCTATTTCAGCAAAAATCGGAAAGCAAATCTTTACATTCACAGGCTTATGCTTAGGATTTTTAAATGAAATCCTTATCTTCCCTGATTTTGGCTTTGGTTCGGCCATCTTAATTCCATCAACAAACACATCAAATGAATCTTCAATATATATCCGGCCTTTCCCATATTGTTGAATATTATCCTTAAACTCTTTTCCCATCTCAACCAGTTTCGAAATCCCCAGTTCCTTAAAGACTGTCGGCAAAATATTTAGCACTGAGGTCTTTTTACATACTAGTGAAACCTTATTTCCGGTTGTTTGAAAGAGAAGATACACACCTGTTGAGCATCTGCTCATCAAACAGAAAATAACGTCTTCAGAATAAACCTCCATTTGGGAAGGTGTGAATCTCCTGAAATAAAGAAAGCCTTCTTCATCCTCTTCAGTCCATATAGAATTATGAACTGCATTATCAAAAATACTCCTGTCAAGCAGCATATAAATTCCCTTCTGATAAAGATTTAATTAATATCTACCCCAATATAATATAATATATTAGATTTAGTATTTTTTAAATTAATAAATTTTAGAGCCTGTTACACTGAATCTATGCCATGTTTTAGATATTTTGTAATTTATAATTCTTAATTTACTTGTAATATTGCAGTAAATTAATTATAATTATTCTATTATTTATTGTCTTTTGTACATATTGGGGGGTAAATAAAATAGATACATCATTACAGGTAATTATTAACTTGTTTTCAGCGACCATACTCATCGTTATTGCAATTAATGAGAACAAGCAGTTTAACAGGCATCTGCCTCAGGAACGGCTTTTTATGACGCTGGTTTATACCAATATAACCCTATGTCTTTCTGATGCTATAGCTTGGTCTTTAGAAAAAGCTCCCGGTACATTCAATTATATATTGAACTATATATTTACATCTTTAGCGTTTGTGGCTATCCCCATACTGTCATACACTTGGTTCCTATACTCATTATTTAATATTTTTAGAGATACAGCTTTGCTTGAAAAGTATAAAAAATATACTACCCTGATTATAATTACCAGCCTTACTCTCACAATAACGAATTATTTTACACATTTTCTATTTTATCTGGACGATAACAATAGCTATCACCGTGGCCCCCTATTTTACTATATTATGTTTGCCTGTTTTTCATTATTTTTTTTCACTTTTGTAATGATAATATATAACAAGAAAAAAATCCGTAAAGGCCATTTTGTCCCAATGCTGGTTTTTGTTTTTCCGACAATTGTTACAAGTATACTAGCAATTTTGTTGTATGGTACGGCCATAAGCTGGGTTGGAACAACTCTGGCAATATTCATAGTTTATTTGTTTATACAAAGCCAGCGTCTTGGGACTGACTACCTTACCAACCTGTATAATAGACGTGAACTTAACGAATACCTGCAAAACCATCTGCGTGGCAGGCGTAATAATGAAAAATTCGGAATAATAATGATAGATATCAATCAGTTTAAGAGTATAAATGATAACTGGGGGCACACAGTTGGAGATGAGGTCCTTATAGCGCACTCGAAAATCCTTAAATCGTCCTTCCGCTCAGGGGAATTTATTTCCCGATATGGCGGCGATGAATTTATTGTAGTAATGGAAGCCACTTGTATAGAAGATGTCTCTGCAGCCGTTAAAAGGTTTATCAACGCTATAAATCTTTTTAATACGACAAATATTAATCCCTGGCAACTTAGTGTTAGTATTGGGTATGATCTTTATGATCCATCTTCCTCTGATTTAAGTATTGATGAGCTTTTAAATCATGTGGACAGACTTATGTATAAGGCAAAATTAGAATCCGGCACAGCATCCATTACAGCGGGTTAAAAGTTTAATCCGTCTTTTTCCTATGATTCACTAAAAAGCATGCAACTATTGGGGTTAAGTTTTTCTAGTATATTCAAAATTTTATTTTAACGAATTAAATATTTACATGGTTTTGTTGACCGATTCGGTCTATTGTGATATTTTTAAGGTAGATAAACCGATTCGGTCGAAGCAATAGCGAGGTGATGTATATGGAGAATTTTTTATCACTACCTGAGGATAAGCAAAAGACAATAAGGGATGCGGCATTAAAGTTATTCGGTGAAAACGGATACAAAATGGCTTCTATCAAAAATATTGCCGATGAAGCCAGAATTTCAAAATCCATGATATTCCACTATTTCGGTACAAAAAAAGAACTTTACTTCTATCTTGTCGACTACTGTTCAAAGGTTCTTACTGGTCCCTTGATGAATATTCACAAGGATCTTCCAATAGATTACTTTGAGAGAATGAAGTTGGCAACAGAAAAGCAGATGGGGTTGTTAAAGAAGGAGCCTTTCTTTATGGTTTTTCTAACAACAATGCTTTCAGAAAAGGACACGGAGGTTGCAAAGGAGCTTCAGGTATATAGGGACTATGCCACTTCTTTTCAAAAGGACTATGCCTTTATGGAAGTTGACCTTTCAAAATTCAAGGATGATGTTGATCCGGTGGTTGTGTTAAGGATGATGGTATGGATGGCTGAGGGCTTTTCCAAGAAAATTTCGTTGGAAAGCGAGGACGCCTGCCAGAAATATATGAATGAATTTACAGAGACTGTTGAGCTGCTTAGAAAAAATCTGTATAAGGAGGAGTATCTATGAAGGAAACAGTAATTGAAATCAAGAATCTCAAGAAATATTACGGCAAGCAAAGAGGTATCAAGGATGTAAGCTTTTCTGTCCAGGAAGGAGATATATTTGGATTTATAGGTCCAAACGGTGCAGGCAAGTCCACAACCATCCGTACGCTTCTCGCGCTACTTAAGCCCACCTCAGGCAGTGCTACAATTTTCGGCAAGGATTGTGTGGATCATGCCTCGGATATTGCAGGAGACATAGGATATCTTTCCGGTGAGCCCAGCTATTACGAGAATATGAAGGTGAAGGAATTCCTAGGTTATTCTGCCGAGCTTTATGGGAAAAAGAACAGTTCAAGACTGGAGGAGCTTGCAGAGAGACTTCAGCTTGACCTGAACCGTAAAATTGAAGACCTCTCCATGGGTAACAAAAAGAAGGTTGGAATTGTGTCGGCACTTCTTCACTCTCCTAGGCTTCTTATTCTGGATGAACCTACTAGCGGGTTAGATCCCCTGATGCAGCAAATCTTCTTCGATATCCTGAAAGAGGAAAATACAAAGGGAACAACTATACTGTTCTCTTCCCATGTTCTAAGCGAGGTCCAAAAGCTCTGCGACAAGGTTGCGATTATCAAGGAAGGTGAGATTATTGATATCAAAAGCATCACTGAGCTTAGAAATAACGGCTACAAAAAGGTGTCCCTTGTCACAGACAACCCTCTGGGTAAGGAAGAACTGGATTTTGATGGAGTTGCCGACGTCAATATCACAGGCAACTCAACATCCTTTATCTATATGGGATCTGTGACAGACCTCCTTTATAAAATCAATTCTTTCAAAGTCAGGGATGTGTTTATAGAAGAACCTACCCTGGAGGAAATCTTCCTCCACTACTATCAGTAGGAGGTGTATATTATGGTTATTTTTAAGTATGAATTAAAGCAGATGAAAACACTGATTATTGCCTGGTCAGTGGCGATGGCTGTTTTCGTATTTCTTCTTGTTCCTGTCTACATGGACATTGGAAAAAGCGTTGGTACTGATAGTCAACAGCTTGAGCATATTATTTCAGATAATGAGTTTTTACAGGCTGTTGATATGAGTGCGGAATTCCTATCCCAGCCTATCGGAATGTACGGATTCCTAAACGGGTGGTTTTTTACACTGGTTGCCTCAGTCCTCTCTATACATGTGGGCTTATCTGTCAATACAAAGGATTTTACCGGTAAATCAGCTGATTTTATTTACACAAAGCCTTTTAACAGAAGCAAGGTATTTCTATCAAAGCTGTCTGCAGCCTCAGTGGCGGTGTTTACAGTTGGGATTGTATATTTTGTTTCTTCGTATGCAGCTCTTAGTATAAACCTGCCTGAGGGATTTGATTTGAGGATGTTCCTGCATCTTGCCTTCTCCCTGATTATGCTCCAAGCTCTATACCTTGCCCTGGGAATCCTTGTGGGAATTGTCTGGCCAAGAAACAGAAGACCAGTGCTGTTGTCAGTGACTGTTGTGTTTATTACTATTGTAATCGGAACCTTCGCTGCAACCATGAGCCTTGACTGGCTGTTGTTCCTTGCTCCTCCCAAATTCTTCGGTGGATCAGTAATAGCAAGCATGGGTGGTTACGATATGAGATTTGTATACTGGCTCTTTTTTCTTGTAATAACTTTTACAGCATCAGGGTATTTTATTTTCAGGAAAAAAGACCTTATTACCGTATAAGGAGGTAGATGAATTGAAATCAATAATTTTAAAAGAGCTTAGACTTCAAAGAAAGCTTCTTATCATTTGGTCCTTGATTCTTTTCCTTACAGCTGCCTTTGGCGGTATTGAGTTTAAGGGTCTTCAAAACCAGATGGATATGCTTGAAAGCACTGTTGCTGATTTCCCAAAAATTGTTAAGATTCTATTTGGTGTGGATGCATTTCCAATCAGTACGCCCCTTGGAGGCTATGCCAGTATGTTCTACTGGTATCAGCTGGTGTTATTTGCTTTGGCTGTCTACATCGGATTCTATATTATTTCAAGGGATAAAAAAGAAAACTATGCTGATTTTATATACACAAAGCCTTATGACAGGAGGACAATATTCCTTTCCAAGAGTATAGTGGTACTAATCCTTAATGCTGTCCTAGCATTATTGACGGCTATAGGAACAGTTATATTCCTAGTTCCATTCCTAACCGATGGACAGAGTTTAATGCCACATATCGTCACCTCAACGATTGGCGTATTCCTTACACAAATGATTTTCTCGGCTGTTGGAATGCTCTTTGGCTCCATAACCAAAAATTATAAAAGTGGAATGCTTACAGGCTTTCTAGTACTCATTATCACCTACGTCATTTCATTTACAATAGAATATGTAGGTAATCTAAATCACCTTAACTTTTTATCACCTGTAAGATACTTTAGTCTTGCTGATCTTGCAGAAAGAGGACTTAGTCCAATTTACCTTGCTCTTACAGTTGCTCTTATTGCTCTGTTGATTGGTGCAGCAATTAAGGGACTTGGAAAAAGGGATTTGATTTAGCCCTAATCCATTTGCTTTGTTTCCAATATATCCTATAATCTAATTATGGAATTGAAAAGAGGCGAATATTTGAAATTGCTGGGAGAGATTTGGACGAAGCCAATAGTTGGATATACGATGGGAGACCCTGCACGTAATTGAAACTTTTTTCAATAATTTACTAAATTTTTATCTAGAAAAAACTCAAAAACCCCTTGAAATCAAAGGGTTTGCTTT
>CAYUZC010000142.1:0-5576 GCA_964449525.1 uncultured Ruminiclostridium sp. | reverse complement strand
ACCATAGTGGGTAATATTTGCGAGAGCGGAGATATCCTTGCACGCGATAGAGAAATTATCAAAGCCGGAGTTGATGATACATTAATTATATATAATGCGGGAGCATACGGCTATGCCATGTCGTCTAATTATAATTGCAGGCTTCGTCCTGCCGAGGTGCTTATAGGCACTGACGGAAAAGACAGATTAATACGAAGGAGAGATACCCTGGAATCCCTAATACAGAATTTTCTCATTTAACAGCTTAGAAATCGGCAATTATTTTGTACATCTGTCAGAAATAGTAATATAATAATTAAAACTACCTAATTTGAGTCTATAAGCTTAAATATATCGTAGAATAGTATTAGAAAAATTTCTTAGAGGTAACATGATGATTGAGCGAATGCTGAAATGCATTATAAAAGATTATCAAAATACGGCAGATAATGCTGTGAGAGGAAGATATGCGGCGTTTGCCGGAGTGATTGGCATTGTTTCAAATCTTTTTCTGTTTGTCATAAAGATAATTGTAGGAACACTTTTTAAAAGCATTTCAGTTACGGCAGATGCGGTAAATAATCTTACAGATGCTGGTTCCTCAATAATTACCTTAGTTGGCTTTAAGCTATCAAGGAAACCTGCAGATGAGAAACATCCCTATGGACATGCCCGGGCAGAGTATATTACCGGATTTTTAGTGTCGGTGGTTATTTTGCTCTTAGGCCTTGAGCTAATAAAAACATCTTTTCAAAAGGTTTTAAATCCTGATCCTATAAAATTCAGCTTTCTGACTGTAATTGTACTCGTTGTTTCAATATTGGTTAAACTTTGGCAGGGTGTTATTAATAAAAACCTTGGAAGGCGAATCAATTCGACTGCTTTGATTGCCACCGGGCAGGACAGCATGAATGATGTTATATCAACCTCATCGGTGCTTGCGGCAACCATATTTGCCAAATTAACCAGTATTCAGATTGATGGTTATATGGGTATTGCTGTAGCACTTTTTATACTATATTCAGGCATTAGGCTGGTCGTAGAAACCCTTAACCCTCTATTGGGAATTGCACCTGATCAAAAGCTCGTTTCTGATATAGAGAAGGAGATATTGAGCTATGAGGGGGTTTTAGGGTTACACGATCTTGTAGTTCATAATTATGGTCCTGACAAAATTTTTACCTCCGTACATGTGGAGGTCCCTGCAAACAGGGATTTGATTGAAAGCCACGATCTTATTGATGTTATTGAAAGGGATATTACAGATAAGTTTGGCGTTAATACTGTAATCCATATGGACCCTATTATAACTGACGATGAGAGAATAAATGATTTACGCAGAAAAGTAGATGAAATTATACAGGAGATAGACTCGAAACTGTCAATGCACGACTTTCGGGTTGTCATGGGAAAAACCCAGAGTAAACTAATATTTGATGTACTGCTGCCAACAACCTATAAGTTCTGTGAAACAGAGCTAAGAAAGAGTATAGATGAAGAAATTAAAAAAATAGATGCTACATTTCAAAGTATTATTACTCTTGACCGCAATTATATCTCTACCATAAATACAAAATGAATATAACTGATAAAATAAGAAAAACTATCATTAAATTTAAACAGACAAATCCCCTCATTAGTAAGGGCGAATGCTGTTTGACATTAAATAATAGGCAAAACCCTTAAGAGGTACGAAATGGCTGTTGGTCTAAGAATGATTGCTCTTATCGCCGTAATCGGTTTATTGGTTGCGGGGCTTCAGATTATTATATGGAGGCTATCCAAAGGAAAAGTATTCTTTAAGTATATACCAACAATCGTTCTGCTTATTGTGGCAACAGTATGTGTGGTAAAGGCTATATGGTTTTCCTCAGGGATGGAGGATTTGGCGTACTTTGTGACTGCCATTTTGACAGCAGGGGTATTGGTGGTATCTCTTGTAACAGGTATAGTAATTGATATAATTTCAAAGTCGAAGAGACAAAATTACATTTAGTGTTTTATAATAAAATTTGAGCCGGAGATTAAACTCCGGCTCAATTGCTGACTAAACTTTTCTAATAATAGAATCTTATAAACTTCATTGAATAGAAGTCGCATAGAAGTATGTCGTCGGTTTCCACCTCATTAATTAATATGTAATTCGCTCCGACAGCCAATAGAGTGCCTGTCCTGTCAGTCAACGTGTTTGTTCCTATTAAAAATTCAATTGTTACCCTACGCCCAATCTGTGTACGCATAAAACCGTTCATGTATTGGAGACTCTCAACGGTGACAGGCATAGGCTGGTTCCAGGGAAAAATTTGTGTCGTATCCGGAGGCTGTGATACTATCTGTTGCATTTGAGGAGCGGTTCCTAAGGAAGGACCTCCCGGTATACCCGTAGGCATTTGATTTAATAGATTCATATAAGGCGGTACCATAGGAGGTGCTCCCGGGGGTACGTTCATCGGCACTCCTCCCTGACCCGGCATGGCACCCGGCATGGCACCCGGCATGGCACCCGGCATGGCACCCGGCATGGCACCCGGAGCGCATCCGGGGCAAGGTGGGACATTATAGGGAGTTTGGCCCGAGGGTTGATTTGTAAAATTATTCATATCCATGAACCTCTTTTCTTGTTATTATTATTTTCAGGTCTGAGCATAGTATTGGGTGGGTGTGTAAAAACAGTGCTGTACAATTCGGTTATGGTATACCCCGGATTGATTTATAGGAAAATATACGGCACAGTCAGGACTGAAGGGGTTATAGTACCAAAGACAATCATTTACAGCTAAAGACTTATTGCCTGAGAGAGCCCAATCCGCAATATCATAGTGAACCTGTTCAGGCGTCATATTGTAGATGTTTTGGGCATTGTACTCTCCTGCAATTGTTTCTTTAACACATGTGAATTGATTAGGCTGCATGATAACACAGCGTAAATCCCCTTGGCATAATCTTTGATACTCACCATAAGGAATATGAACTCTATTCATGACGACTGTGGCAACAGCCTTCATACCATTGTCGCCCTCGCCTTCCGCCTCACATCTAATGATTCTGGCAAGTATCTCTCTTGCTGATAAGGGCATGATGTATCACCTTTTTCCATTTATCTAGGAGCTTGTTTTATTTCTCCATTAGCATTATATTAAGGAAATTGGTTAGGTGTTACCGAATCGATATTGATTTCTGAGCCCTGTGGAGATGAAGGATCTTTGATATTATAGACTCTGAAGTAATCGTTGAGCTCGGTGTCCTTCAATACTGCAGAACGATTCTTCTGAAGAAGATTTACTATTTCATAAACATCAACCCAAATTTCATTATTGCTTTCTTTCTGACTTTCATCAAAGATGAGCTGCATGCCGAAATGAAGGTGTGGAGTTTTAATATTGTTAACATTTCTTTTAGTACTGTATCCGGTCATTCCGAGATATCCTATGACATCTCCTGCATTGACTACCTGCCCCTCGACTAAAGTATTATTGTAAGGGTGATTTCTACGCATATGAGCATAGTAGTAATATCTCTTTCCGTCAAAGCTTCTTATTCCTATCCGCCAACCACCATACTGATTCCAGCCCATTGCCTCAATAATACCCGATTCTACTGCTATTATAGGAGTGCCTACGCTTCCCATAAGGTCATTCCCCAGGTGCCTTCGACGAAAGCCATAAGATCGGCTGTTTCCAAAGTCGTCATAATGAGAAAAGCCATAACCTCTGGCAATGGGAGAAAAGGCTTTAAGTCCATATTTTTTTACGAAAATTTTGCTTCCCGGATTATCCTTATCATCGACTTCGATTTCAAATTCCCCCACAAGGCCACCTAAAACTGCCGAGTATGCTTCATAATAGTAAGAGTAGTGCTTCATATCGGCGGTAAGTTCAGACATTGTATGCCCTTCATTAAGACTTTTAACAAGCTTATCAAGATTGGAGCTTTTATAAATCTTAAAATTACCGCCGTTTTTTGTTGCAAGATAGGCAATAAGCTCAATCCAGTTTAGCTTTATATCTTTACCGTAAGATTTTATATCAAGAGCGAGAGTTTTTTCCATTACCGAATACGGCACATTGAATTCCACCCATTTAATGAATTTTTTATCTTCATCGATATTTATGGTATAGCGGGATGAAGTATTTTTTATAATCGATGCAAAAATACTTACTGCTACGGCAAGACATATAAAGACTATGCCTATAATAAGAAGAGTTTTTTTTCTGAAAATGACAAACAAGAAATCACCTCGTGTATGAGCGCCACTAAAAGAATATGGCAAAAACATATAAATATGCGTATATTTCAAATGGAAGGCAGCCCGCATAATATATAATCAGGAGGCTGGTTAATGACAGACTGTGATATCAGAACTGTTTTTGCGCAGTCTGACGGAGTAAGCTTATGAATTATGCTTATGATGAGAAAAAAGGCACAGCATATGCTCGCTATTATGCTGACTATTTTACGCTGAATGATGATAAAAAGCTGTTCTATTATGACAGTAACGGAAGTGATTGCACAAATTTTTGCAGTCAATGTGTATGGGCGGCTTATGGAGGGTGGATTCCTGGTACTGATGATTTAATAATATATGAAAACAAGGAGCGGATAAAAAAGCAGATACGAATGATTCCGTCAAATTGGTACGGTTCATTATTTTTCAGTGGCTCTAATAAGTGGTGTAGGGTAGTTGAATTATATGATTATTCCCTTGTTTCAAAAGGATCAGGTCCTTCGGCCTATAAAATTTATGAAGGAAATTGGCAAAGCTTCAATCCATCAAGTGTGTTGGAAGGCGATATTATACAGCTTGTTGTAAAAACATATGTCCCCAACAGGTATGGGCATTGCCTGTATGTTACACAAGATGGCGAATCTACAGATGAGATAAAAATATGTTGCCATAGCTATGACAGATTAGATGCGCCTTTAAGCGAATTTTCAAGATTTCCTGAAATGTATACAAGACTCAGGATTATACGATTTAAAAGTGCCGAATTTACTAAATAACCTGCATTTTTGGCATTCTATCGTAATGCTGACTTTGACCTGCCGCTACCATTGAATGAGACAGAATGCTCTCACTTAATTTTGTGCCTGCATAAAGTGCATAACGAATATCATTTATATCTGAAGCTTTCTTTTCTGTGTATAAATGATTGTTTTCTAATATGAAGTTCGTTAAATCTCTCTGCTTTAATTCAGAATCATGCTCATTTAATAAGGTCCGAAAAGCTTTTAATCCCTTTCGGTAGCGAGCAATCATCATGAATTCATAATAGCCGTGATGAGCTTTTGAACCGTTATAACCTTCTGTGTGCGGAAGGCAAAAGAAGTCCGACAAATAGTGATTCATAGCTCCAAGCTTCTTAGCAAATCGGTACGAATATAAAGGTTCACCATTTCTAAATAAGAGATTGTCCTTGGAACTTACTACATGAGAAAGTGCATCCTTCATATAATGAGGATACTCGCCATATTTTTTACTTATATCAGGGAGAATATTTCCAAATAAGAAGCCACGAAGATTTAAAGATACACCCATCTTTTTCTTAACCTGTCTTCTTAAAGTAACGGCAAACATCAAATGTACAATTATGTTCATA
>CAYUZC010000141.1:0-5584 GCA_964449525.1 uncultured Ruminiclostridium sp. | reverse complement strand
AGAGGGTAACCAAGAAGAAATTGATAGTTTAATCCAGGACTCTTTTGTCGTTACCCAAGTAATATTGCAGTTGACATTTATCTTATCATTAATTCAAGCAGAAATAGTAAGACTCAGTCAAGAAGATGTCGCATAGAACGATTTGTTCCATGATGCTGAAAGGGGCATTTAGCCCCTTTTAATCTAGTTATAATAATATTACATAATACCTAGATTACTTAAAATATATTGGAGAAGTTATAAATTCCATACCCCCGATTCGTTCTTTCGGGACAGGATAGCCTAACACATATGCATCTGTGGCTCTTGCCTCATGTTCAAATAGTTTAACGGAAAGTTTATTATCAAGCTCATTGTAGCTTGCGGGCTTAGTTATAATAGGAAGAGTAGCTCTTTTTTTCATTTCTGATAAAAGAGCCCTACCTGTTTCATTAAAGCCTAAAACTCTGATATACTGGGAATATCCATTATTCTTTAGCTCATTTAAGAACTCTCCGGTCATGCCTGTCAACATCGAGAAAAGGATTCTTTTTATTCG
The DNA here is from genome assembly GCA_964449525.1 of uncultured Ruminiclostridium sp. Taxonomy (GTDB): domain Bacteria; phylum Bacillota; class Clostridia; order DSM-8532; family DSM-8532; genus DTU059. The sequence continues at coordinate 5,046 of CAYUZC010000141.1, read as the reverse complement.
TGATGCGGGATAGCGTTTTGTAACTGTTTTTCTTACAAGCTCATTATAAGAAATTGATTCCATAGCAGCTTCTTTCAGACGGTTTTCAAGCCCCTCCCCCATATATGGAAGAGAACGGATTTCATCAGTGCTTTTTATCCTAAAGGCGTATAACAACATGCTTTCAAAAGCTTCGGGAAATACCGGACCTCTGCCTGAGGAGAATTCATCAAGAAGTACTTTTAAGCATTCCTTGGACAAATTATTATTCAGAAAAATGTCCTGATTGTATGATGAACTTGAATTAAACACGTCCTGTATATGTTTACGGATGGCGGTAGCGCTTGAATGGGATGATGCACGTTCTAAGCTGTTATAATCCTCCCCGATTCTTTTGATGGTTACAGGTTTTATTGGACTTTTTAACCGTTTAAGCGCTTTTATGTATTCAATCCCCAAAATATTATTTGGCTTACCAATAGCACTTATTACATTATTGACCTTTGTATTATTGTAATCATTTGGACCAATTTTTGAGTTACTGTTTATAAGTACCGTTTCTAATGCTTTTTGACGTGCGACAGCATAAGAAAGACCGTCACTAAGTCCATTTTTTAGAGTTATTTTGAAGCTTTCGCTTTCATAGGCAAATTGCTCAGCAGCAGTTTCAAGAGCATCTATATTTCCTTCCTCACTGCCAAAGCAAAGATAGTCTACAATTCCCAGGCTCTGTAAAATACTGACTGCTCCCGATGAAAAATACTCAGCAGAGGCGCAGGAAAATGCTGAAGGTAACTCTAATACAAGATCAGCCCCCGAGAATAATGCCATTTGGGTGCGCGCCCACTTTGAGACAATAGCCGGTTCTCCACGTTGCACAAAATTACTGCTTAAGATACATATGCAGCCTTGCGCATTTGTTGCTTTTCTGGCATATTTAATATGATGTAAATGTCCCAGATGAAGCGGGTTATATTCCGAGATAATTCCAACAACAGACATAAATTAAATCTCCGATGGATAAATTATAAAAATAGTATATCCCATTTTTTAATCTTTGTGGAGTTTGAAGCCATCAAAATAGAAAAATATGTTGCCAGTATTGGCGTTATGTGTTACAATATCTTTGGTTTAATGCATTTTTAGGCGAGAGTGGGTGTTTCCCACTCTTTGCATTTGTATAGGGAGGTATGGATGGCTAAAAAAAGCATATCGGAAATTGTGAAGGGAATTGCACTTCCTATAGTTGCAGAAGCAGGTTGTGAGCTTGTTGATGTTGAATTTGTCAAGGAAGGAAGCAATTGGTTTCTGAGAGTATATATTGACAAGCCGGAAGGTGTTTCCCTTGAGGATTGTGAAAATGTAAGCAGACCTTTGAACAATAAGATTGACGAATTGGACCCTATTTCCCATGAGTTTTTCTTGGAAGTGTCATCCCCGGGTCTTGAACGCCCTCTAAAAAAGACAGAGGATTTTGCCAAAGCCATCGGGAGTATAGTAGAGATTAGGCTATTCAAGGCTGTTGACAATATTAAACAATTTGAAGGTGAGCTGGTTTCCTATGATGAGAATCATCTTACCATTAAGACCGAAGACGAAAAGAGTTATCAATTTAAATTAGAAGATATTGCAAAAGCTAAGAAAGTTTTTAAATTTTAATTTGGAGGTAAGTTAGAGATGAGCGCTGAGTTGCTTTACGCCCTTGAACAATTGGAAAAAGAGAAGGGTATAGATAAGGAAATTATAATTGAAGCATTGGAACAAGCGTTAATATCAGCGTACAAGAAAAACTTTGGTTCTGCGCAAAACGTAGAGGTATCGATAGATAGACGCACGGGTGAGATTAGAGTTTACGCTTTAAAAACTATTGTTGAGGAAATAATCGATTCAGCCGAGGAAATGTCTCTTGAGCAGGCTAAAAGATTCGGACCTGATTTTGAAATTGGGGATATGGTTGAGGTGGAAGTTACGCCCAAAAAATTTGGACGTATTGCGGCACAAACCGCTAAACAGGTTGTAATGCAGCGTATTCGCGAAGCAGAAAGAGGACTTATTTTTGACGAATTTTCAAATCGCGAAGAAGACATTGTAAATGGTGTGGTAAGTCGTTTTGACAGAAAAAATATTGTTATTGATTTAGGAAGGGTTGAGGCTGTTTTGCCACCTTCTGAGCAGACACCGGGTGAGAAGTATAACATCCATGATCGTATTAAAATATATGTTATTAACGTTAAAAAAACAAATAAAAGCCCTCAGATATATGTATCCAGAACTCATCCAGGTCTTGTAAAAAGACTGTTGGAATTGGAGGTTCCGGAGATTGCGGATGGAACGGTTGAAATAAAGACTATTGCAAGAGAAGCCGGTTCCAGAACTAAAATTGCTATTTTTTCCCGCAATGAAAATGTGGATCCAGTCGGAGCCTGTGTAGGGCAAAGAGGAGGCCGCATCAGGGCTATTGTTGATGAGCTACGCGGAGAAATGATTGATGTAATCAAGTGGAGCTCGATTGATGAAGAATATATTGCTTCCAGCTTAAGCCCTGCGAAGGTACTTCAGGTAGATCTGGATGAGGAAAGTAAGGTTGCAAGGGTAGTCGTTCCGGACTTTCAACTTTCACTGGCTATAGGCAAGGAAGGGCAAAATGCCAGACTTGCGGCCAAATTAACCGGTTGGAAGATTGACATAAAGAGTGAATCTCAATTAAGAGATCATATTGAATCACAGTTATTTAATATGAACCCTGATGATGAATATGAAGAAACTGATATGACTGAAGATTCAGATGTAACAGATGAGACAGAATCTGAACAAGAATATGATATGACGGAAGATTCAGATGTAACAGATGAGGCAGAAGCTAAACAAGAATATGATACTGAAGATTCAGATGCAACAAATGAGCCAGAATCTGAGCAAGAAACTGATATTACGGAAGAATCGGATGTAATAGATGAGGCAGAACCGGAACAGGAAATTGATTAGGATATTGAGAATCAAAAAACACAAGAATAGCATTAAGAAAACCAGTTACGAGGATTAGAGCATGAAAACAAAAAAAATTCCAGTGAGACGTTGTGTGGGATGCCGCGAAATGAAGGATAAACGAGAGCTTCTCAGGATTGTAAGGAACAATGAAGGGGAAATTTTTGTGGATCCGACCGGAAAGAAAAACGGACGCGGCGCTTATATATGCAAGAGCATGGAATGCTTTACCAAAGCACGTAAAGCAAAGAGTTTCAGCAATGAGTTTTCCTGCGAAATCCCCGAAACGGTCTATGATGAAATAACTAAGCAATTGGAGGGCTATGTGGAAAGATAAGATTTATTCTTTTATTGGATTGGCAAAAAAAGCCGGAGCTATTCTGGCGGGTGAGGCACTGTCCGAACAGGCAGTGAAGAGGGGAAAAGCATATTTAGTGATTATTACTGAAGATGCTTCACTTAACACCAGAAAGAAGATTGAAACAGCTTTGTATAACAGTAATATTCCTATGATTGAATTTGGGCAAAAAGACAAACTGGGACAAAGACTGGGGAAGACCTTCTTTTCAGTAATTTCCGTCACAAATCGCGGCTTTGCTGATAGAATAAAGGAACTGATTGAACAAAATGAAAATAATGACAATACGGCACACGGGGGTGGCTTTTTTGAACAAACCAAAAATTCATGAGTTAGCAAAGGAACTTAATGTTACTAGCAAAAGGCTCATGGAGAAACTCAATGAAATTAAGATTTTTCCCAAGAGTCATATGACAACCTTGGAAGATGATGAGCTTGAAAAATTGTATAAGCATATCGGTGTAGTTAAGCGAGTCAAAAATGATGTAGACAATTCACCGAGCGATGTTGATTCTAAACCAGATTTGGCGGAATCTAATACCAGAAAAAGTGCCCCTCGTATAATTAGAAAAACTGAGGTTATTTTTCATGACGATATTCCGTTACAAGAACCTAAGGAGAAAAAAGAAAGAAAGGGCTTTGTGCGCTCATCAGATAGTAATGATGGCTTGATGGCGGGATTTACTCGAAAAAGAGATAATGCCGTTACTAATGTAAAAAAGCGGACAAAACCTGAGAAAGAAAAGCCTGTAGTGGAAATTAAACCCGTGGTAACAGCAGATGCAGAGAAAATTTCTGATGTACACCAGAAGCCGGTTGATGATATATTAGGTATAAAGAAGGTTATAAAAAGACCTAAAAATATTCATAATGACGATGAGAAGAGCATTAGTGCTAATGAGCAGGAGAATATGCAGAAAGACGTTATAATTGATGAGACTGAAATCCAATCTGTTAAAAAGATAGAAAAGGCTACAAAAGCGCCTGTAGAGACCACCAACACAGAGAAAACTGAGAATGAGAAGGCCAGTGAAGATACACCTAAGGCCGGAACCATGGGTACGCAGGTGATTAAGCCAAAGCAAACAGAGGAAGAAAAACTTGTTTCAAGCGAAGCGGAAGAGAAAAAAGTATCAACCGAACAGAATGTAAATACTAAAACTTCGGATGAAACTAAGGGGACGCAACGGGAAGAAAAGCCAAGGTTGCAGGATAAACCCAGAACATCAGGGAACAACCAGCAAAGAGAAGAGTTTAAACCTCGTGAAAGAGCACCTCGAGAGGGGGGCTATCAAGGCCAACGCCAAGGTGAGTTTAAGCCTCGTGATTCTCGTGATGGTGGCTATCAAGGAGGCCAGCGCCAAGGTGAATTTAAACCTCGAGAGGGTGGATACCAAGGCGGAAACCAAGGTGGATACCAAGGCCAGCGACAAGGTGAATTTAAGCCTCGTGAGGGTGGATACCAAGGCGGCTATCAAGGCCAACGCCAAGGCGGAAGCCAAGGCGGCTATCAAGGCCAACGCCAAGGCGGAAACCAAGGCGGCTATCAAGGCCAACGCCAAGGTGGATATCAAGGCGGCTATCAAGGCCAACGCCAAGGTGGATATCAAGGCCAGCGTCAGGGTGGCGCTCCTTACGGAGCACGTCCCCCATATGATAAGGACGCCAAATCAGGTGATTTCCGTCAAGATGGAAACAGGGGCCCTGCCGGCGGTAGAAATAAG
>CAYUZC010000140.1:0-5663 GCA_964449525.1 uncultured Ruminiclostridium sp. | reverse complement strand
TTTTCAGGGGATTGAATATGGTTATACTGCAAGGAACAAGCCTTGCACCTCTACCTTCAAATTACACATTTATGGCCTCGGGTTTCATCCCCGATATAGTAAATATCCCGGGTATCAATATTTTGGCAATCATTGCAGGAATAATAGCTACCATTTTCTATATTCTTGGCGAATTAAGCAACAGGAAAAACAAGAGAAAATATAATTTTGAAGTTCTTCCTGTTAGAATTTTTCTGTTTAAGCTTATTGCCATTTCTATAGTCATCAATGCCTTTACATATTTATTAGCTTTGTATAAGGGTATTCCTGCAGTTCTTGTTTTAGTAGTAGTATTAGTATTGGTCTATTCATTCATAACAACCAAAACTATCCCCGGCAGGCATATTTATGCATTCGGAGGCAACCCTAAAGCCGCAAAGCTTTCCGGTGTAAAAACTAAGCAGGTTATGTTCTGGGTTTATGTTAATATGGGATTTTTAGCTGCTCTGGCAGGTATTGTTTTCACAGGCAGATTAAATTCAGCAACACCTAAATCCGGAGTTAATTTTGAACTTGACGCTATAGGCGCATGTTTTATAGGTGGAGCTTCAACTTCCGGTGGTATAGGAACCGTTATAGGCGCTATTGTTGGTGCTCTTCTTATGGGTGTATTGAATAATGGCATGTCAATCATGGGAGTCAAGATTGACTGGCAGCAGGCTATAAAAGGTTTCGTTCTCTTAGCTGCTGTTGCTTTTGATGTTTACTCAAAGTCAAAGGCAAGAACGGTATGAAAATTCTAATATAAAATAAATACTATAAAAACAAAGAACTCGTTTCAGGTTTAAAGCCTGTATAACGGGTTCTTTTTATCCTATAGATTGTTTCCGGAGTTATAAAATTTTGATATATTCTACTATAATACTTTTGATAAAAATTCTTTAGTCCTTGAATTTCTTGGGTTTGTAAATATTTCTTCAGGAGTGTTTTCCTCCACAATCATACCCTCGTCCATAAATAATACCCTTGTTGCGACCTCCTTGGCAAAGCCCATTTCATGGGTAACAATAACCATTGTCATTCCTTCATCAGCCAATTGTCTAATCAGGTCCAATACCTCTCCTACCATTTCAGGATCTAATGCTGACGTAGGTTCATCAAAGAGCATAACCTTCGGATTCATGGCAAGAGCACGAACTATAGCTATTCGTTGTTTCTGTCCGCCCGAAAGAGTAGAAGGAAAAACATTGGCCTTATCCTCCAGACCAATTCTCTTGAGGAGTCTTATGGCGTTGGCCTTTACCTCTTCTTTTATACGCGCATCTGTTGTGTTTATCTCATCTAAATCTTTCTTCTTGTTTGTAATTGCATTTCGTAATTTTATAAAAAAGTTCTTTGCCTTCTTTTTACGTAAATCACGAGTCTTAATATATAAGGGTGCCAGCATTATGTTATCAATAACGGTTTTATTATTAAATAAGTTAAATTGCTGGAAAACCATTCCCATATGACGGCGATGGACATTAATATCAATATTCATGTCGGCAATATTTACACCCTCAAATACAATGGCACCACTAGTGGGGTCCTCCATACAATTAAGGCAACGTAAGAATGTGCTTTTCCCACTCCCGGAAGGGCCTATGATGGCAACTTTTTCACCTTCGCGAATAGTATTTGTAATTCCTTTAAGCGCTTCTAAGCTACCATAATGTTTCTTTAAATCAATTACGTCTATCACTTTTTCTTAGGCTCCTTTCCATGATTTTAATAAGCATTGCAATTATCATGACCAATACAATATAAATCACTGCCATTACAAGGTATGGAACCATAAATTCATAACTGTTGGTACCAATGTAATTAAATGCGACATATAAATCGGCTGCACCTACAAAGCTGACTACCGAAGTTTCCTTTATAAGAGCAATAAATTCATTTCCCAAGGTCGGCAGGATATTCTTGACTGCTTGGGGAACAACAATCTTAGTCATGGAGATACCATAGCTTAAGCCAACAGCACGGGCAGCTTCCATCTGCCCGGAATCCACTGACATGATACCGCCTCTCATAATTTCAGAAACATAAGCACCGCTGTTTAAACCAAATACCAGCACACAGACATTAACCGCCGGCATTTTTATTCCAATCAGCGGAAAAATTACATAATAAAACACCAAAAGTTGCACAACAACCGGTGTCCCTCTAAACATCCCCACATAAAACTTACAGAATCCGTTAAGTATCCTGGGTAATAGCTTATACTTGGGAATAACCTCAATAATTGCAATTATCGTACCGATAATTATTCCGATGGCTAACCCGACAATGGCTATGTATAAAGTATTCTGCAGTCCTGTAAGGACTTTTGTGTAGCCATTGTTTTCAAAAAATATCTCCCAGAATTTTTCAACCTTCTTGTCAAAATTTCCCATTGTACTTCCCTTAAATAAATTCTCATTGTGATTTATAACTATAATAACACATAATAAGAGGCTAGCTCAATGTGAAAAATGTCATTTTGAGTTAGCCTCAGCTATCATTATGTATAATACTTTATTAGTTAATTGAGCTCATTAATTGCCTTTGCAATGCTTTGGGCAGGCGCCTCGTCAATAATAACATATTTGATATTTCCATTTATCATATCCTGAACAGCCAATGAGCCTGATTTATAACCTATGCACTCGGTTTTATATCCGTCAAAGCCCCAATCTGCATCGCCTTCAACATAAAATTGACCTGTAGTACCATTCTGTACACCAATCTTAGTATCGCTCTTAAGCTTTGACAGAATTGCCTCTACATCCTCTGCTGTTTTTGCATTATCAAAAGTCTTATCATCAGCTTTAACTATAAGCTTTTGTGCGGCATCATAGTATTTATCCGAAAATGTAACATATTCTTTTCTGTCTTCTTTAATAGTAAGGCCTGCCATTGCTATATCAGCTTTACTTTGACCTACAGAAAGACAAACTGCATCAAAATCCATATTGCTGATTACCAACTCTTTTCCAAGATGGTCAGCAAGCATTTTCGCAATTTCCATATCTATACCTAAGTATTTATCACCCAAGGTGTATTCAAATGGCTCGAATCCAGCATTTGTCGCAACAACAAGCTGATCTTTACTGCTGTCAAGTTCAGATGATTCAACAGGCTCGGGAGTTCCGTCACCGAAATACTTATTAAGTATAGTATCAAATTTACCGTCTGATTTAATCTGGGCAATAAATTTGTTGACCTCTCCCAAAAGCTCAGGCTGATTCTTGTCCACTCCGAAAGCGTATTCTTCCTGTGTTAGTTGAATGTCAATAACCTTAACACCCGAACCGGATTTAGAACCGCACCCTGCAATCAATGTAGTTAACATTAGAAGAACAATAACCATGGTAATAATCTTTTTCATATTTATTCCCTCCAAATTTATTTGAATATTTATGCATCCATACTTAAATTAATGTATAAATATACATTAACCTAATAAAGTGTTTTTGTCAATATATAATTATGCAACTTTTTATTAAAGCTTGCCATTAGCTTTAAACTAAAGTTTGATACATCTTGCAACTGATATACGAATCTAAGCCTTCAAGACTATATTCTATATGTTTTCTGTTTCAGAATCAATATCAAGCGAGATGGTAAGAAAATTGTTTTCCTCTGATGCATGCATAAAGGTTTTAAGCATAATATGAGCATATGAATTTAATATTATATCAAGGTATTTTTTATTGTAAAAAACGATATTTGTTGGTGTACTTATATCCAGAAGGCAATCATGAAGAGCATCCAGATTTTTCCCATAATAATCGGGAAAAGACAATCTTTTAGCCAGATATTCATGGGCTTTTTTTTTGGAAGTCATAAATTTCCCATCTATAACTATTGTCTTCATAATTTCTCCTCCCCATAAAGCAATATGAAGCTCTCATAATGGTCATCAGTATAATAAATAAGGCCATCATTTGAGAATACTATTCTTTTTGCACCCCTACTTCTTTTTCCTATAGTATCTATATCACATTCAGTATAAAGGCGACCTTTCTTTTCAGGAAGCAAACCTTCGTAATTTCCAAACCTGCTCCCACCTAAACTCTTTTTGGGAGCATAATTTTCAACTGATCCGCCTTCCCAGCCGAGTTCCTGAGCTTCTCGTTTAGTTATATAATTAGAAGGCAATTTACCATATTGATGGATATATAGTGCCACATCATCCTTTGAATTATATTCACCGTCCTCCGGTAGCTTTTTCTCGGCTGTACTGTTTTCATGTGAAGGTAACGGCTGTTCCTCGGAAGGTTTCGGGGTCTGTATTTCGGCAGGCTGCACATCGGAAGGTGCAGGGGCATTTGTTTTGCTGGGTTCTACAGTGGGTAATATAATTTCCGATACACTGTCTTCATCAGGCTCAACATAATTGTCCGGTATATTGGGGATTATATTACATCCGGCAAATATACAAGAAATTAAAACAAATATAATAAAAGCAATGTGAAGTTTTTTCATTAGATTTAACCATCCCGTAAATTGAATATGTAACATCATTATAATTGTTTTAATTCATTTAAACAATTATAAGCTGAACTATGTTTTCTTTCCTGATGTTTTCTTAAATACAGACCGGTATAAGACTTGGAATTCATCATTATTTCTTCAGGAGTGCCCTTTGCAACTATTGTTCCTCCTTCATTCCCGCCTTCCGGTCCCAAATCAATTATATAATCCGCTGTTTTAATCACATCCAGATTGTGCTCGATCACTATTACAGTATTACCTTTTTCCACAAGCTCCTGCAACACATTTATTAGTTTGTGAATATCAGCAAAATGTAGGCCGGTAGTAGGTTCATCCAAAAGATATATGGTTTTTCCCGTACTCTTCCTGCTTAATTCGGCAGCCAGCTTGACTCGCTGAGCTTCGCCACCTGACAATGTTGTTGCAGGCTGTCCTAATTTAATATATGACAACCCTACTTCATATAGGGTTTGGATTTTTCTTTTTATAGTTTGGAAGTTATCAAAGAATTTCAAAGCTTCCTCTACAGTCATCTCAAGTACTTCATATATATTTTTCCCCTTATAGCGAACCTCTAAGGTTTCTCTGTTATATCGTTTTCCATCACAAACCTCACAAGGAACGTAGACATCAGGCAGAAAATGCATTTCAACCTTTACTGTACCGTCACCTTTGCAGGCTTCACAGCGGCCCCCGTGCACGTTGAAGCTGAATCTTCCTTTTTGGTAACCACGCATCTTGGCTTCAGATGTTGAAGCAAACAAACTTCGTATCAAATCAAATACGCCGATGTACGTTGCGGGATTAGACCGCGGTGTTCTTCCTATCGGGCTTTGGTTTATATCTATTATTTTATCAAGATACTCAATACCTTCAATTTTGTCATGTTTACCCGCAATGGTTCTTGCCTTGTTTAGTTTTTTAGCCAATACCTTATATAGAATCTCATTAATAAGTGAGCTTTTCCCTGAACCTGAAACACCTGTCACACAAGTAAAAACACCTAAAGGAAATGCTACGTCTATATCTTTCAAGTTGTTTTCTCTAGCTCCGAATACCTTAAGAAATACATCTGATATTCTTCTTTTTTCAGGTAACGGAATAAATAATTTGCCACTTAAATACGCTCCTGTTATAGAAGTCGGATTATTCATCAGATCTTCTGC
>CAYUZC010000139.1:0-5703 GCA_964449525.1 uncultured Ruminiclostridium sp. | reverse complement strand
CTGTGCGGTAGTCTTTCCTCCGAAGCGGCCGGCTTATCTCACTGAGAAACCTTGCACCCGCTTTATATGGTTCAACAGATCAAGTGCCATATGTTACATTGATAGTAACTGCTGGCGCTCTCAAACGCTACTGAGCGACTGTACCTGTTGCGATTTAAAGCGAAGCATGGATTGCGTAGCGGGCGCGACTAGAAACAGGATGTTGGCATGGAGCGCTAAATCGCAGCAGGTACAGCCGCTCCCTTGTCGACATAAAAGATTCTTACTACACTGTGCTACGTTCCAAATGACGGCGTTAGTTTGCATTATCCTTAATCTTTGCATTAGATAAACATAATAAAAAAGCGAGATGATTATATCATCTCGCTTTTTATGGTGACCCCAGGGGGAATTGAACCCCCGTTACAGCCTTGAAAGGGCCGTGTCTTAACCTCTTGACCATGGGGCCATATGGTAGCGGCGGTAGGAGTTGAACCAACGACACCGCGGGTATGAACCGCGTGCTCTAGCCATCTGAGCTACGCCGCCATGAATTTGTCACGAGCCTTTTCGTGACGCTATTACATAATAGCAAAGACCTAATTTAGAGTCAAGTGTTTTTTCAAAAAAACTACGTAAAACAGTTGTAATGCCTTGATTAATTTTTTCCAGTTGTGATATTCTATACACATTGGTAGCGAGCTACTTTGCAGAATTTGGAGATAGTTATGAAAGAAAGAATATATACAATACCTATTAATGAGTCCTTTGAGCAGGATACCGAATGCCCGCTTTGTGTTTGTGAAAGAAAGCTGGAGAATGACGCTCTGGAATATACCGTAGGATCTGCCATGATGGAGCCGGATTGCAGAATTGAAACAAATCGCACTGGCTTTTGTGCCGAGCATTTTGCAAAGCTATACAATCTACAGAAGGACAGGCTACCACTGGCATTGGTTATTGACACCCATATGTCCGAACAAATCAAAGATATTGAAGAAATATATTCAAAGCATAAAAAGACAATTGATTCTTTGGGGTCCAAGACAAATCTCGAAGCATTTTCAGAAAATCTTAAGGGTAGGAAGAGCGCTAGTGGAAAGGCTATAGAAGAATTGCTCGACAAGCTTACTACACTTAAAGGAACTTGTGCTGTATGCTGTAAGATAGATAAAAACATGGACAGGCTTATAGATAACACCCTTTACCTGTATAAAAAAGAGCCCCAATTTAAAAAGAAATTCAATGAATCTAAGGGTTTTTGTTTAAAACACATGGAAGGGCTGTTAATAAAGGCAAGAGAAATATTTTCTCCCACCTTTCAGGCTGAGTTTTTAGCCGAGCTTATACCTTTGGAGATATCGGAGCTTAAACGGATCAATGAAGAAGTAAACTATTTTACAAAGATGTTTGATTACCGCAACTCAGAAGCGGATTGGAAAAACTCCAAAGATGCTGTGCCAAGGAGTATCGAGAAGCTGACCGGAACATCTGAACTCAAACGATAATAAATATCGGAGGAAATTATGAAAAAAGAAAGATATGATTATAATGATTTACTTAAAATTATGACAATGCTTCGGGCTCCTAATGGCTGTCCCTGGGATAGGGAGCAGAACCACAAAAGCCTTAAAAGATACCTTATAGAAGAGGCATATGAGGTTTTGGAAGCTATAGATGAGGAAAGTCCCCCTAAACTTTGCGATGAATTGGGTGATTTATTGCTTCAGGTGGTCTTCCACTCACAGATTGCAAAGGAAAACGGACAATTTGACTTTGGTGATGTTGTTCACGGAGTTAGTGCAAAAATGATAAATCGTCACCGCCATGTTTTTGGGGATGAAGAAGCCGAAACTTCTGATGATGTGATGACAATTTGGGAGAAGGTCAAAAAAGAGGAAAAAGGCCTTAAAACTCAGACCCAAGTTTTAAAAGAAGTTCCGGGAAACCTTCCTGCACTGATGAGAAGCTTCAAGGTGCAACAAAAGGCCGCTCAGGTGGGGTTTGACTGGGATGATATAAAGGATGCCATGCTCAAGATAAAAGAGGAATTTGGCGAGTTAGAGCAGGCTTACAAGGATAAAAATGAAGCAAACATTGAAGAAGAGCTTGGAGATTTACTCTTTGCGGTGGTAAATGTCTCGAGATTTCTGAAAGTTCAGCCTGAGCTTGCACTGACAGCTACCGTTAACAAGTTTATCCGGAGATTTGAATTTGTTGAACGCAGCGCCACTGAGCAGGGGAAACAGCTTACCGATATGTCTCTTAGTGAGATGGATGCTTTTTGGGATGAATCGAAAAAGATTGAAAGAGAAGAAAAAGAGGAGGATTAAAATGCGTATAGATAAGTTTTTGAAGGTCAGCCGTATTATTAAAAGGAGAACTCTGGCTAATGAAGCCTGCTCAAAGGAAAAGGTGACTATAAACGGTCGCACGGCCAAGCCGGGGTCAGAGGTTAATGTGGGAGATATTGTTGAAATTCGATTTGGCGAGAATCTTACCAAATTTAAAATTCTCAAGGTAACCGAACATGTTAAAAAAGAAGAAAGTATAGAAATGTATGAACTAATTTAGGGCGAAAGGATTGATTTATTAGGAAGTAAATGTCATAATAAATTTATTCTATATGCGATAATCTATTTATTGCGCAGAATACGAAAGGAGCTGGTTTTGATGACTGTTATCTTTGAGGTGACTTTTATCTAAAACAGAATATTGGGCAGAGCAATATTTTTCAGGGTGCAAGTACGCTTTTATTGCTGTGCCACTATTAGTAACCTTTCGTTAATACTGTAAACTACTTTGGGCATGCGAACAGGTATGCCTGTGTTTTTTTAACACTTGTATTACTTGAAATAATCCGCAGTTTGCAGCTTTAGGATGGCTGCTTGTTGCGGTATTTTTATGCCCTTTTCTGTATTGTAAATTTAACAACAAAAGAGTTGTTGTTTATGACTGTTATACTTGATACTTATAAAAACTTAATTGTATTGGAGGATGAAAGAATTGAACCTTATAGATTACGGATTTATTCCGACTTTATTTACTCCCCTAGATATGCCACAGGACCAAATATCTGGAATCCCGGCAAGGATTACCGCTGTTCACAAAGGACGGTATGAGCTTTTCTGTGAATACGGCCATACCTTCGGCAGATTAAAGACGGGAGTGTACTATGTCGATGCCAGCGAGAGCTTTCCGACAACAGGAGATTTTGTACTAATAAACTTTAATCAAAGTGGCGACAGCCAGATTATTAAAACACTACCCCGTAGGTCGTTCTTTTCAAGACGTGATCCAACGCCGGGGCGAGGCGAGCAGGCAGTTGCCGCAAACTTTGACTATGTATTTATTATGCAGTCTCTCAATTTCGATTTTAACCCCAAGCGTATGGAACGTTACATCACACTTGCTTGGCAGTCGGGAGCAATACCGGTGCTTATCCTGACAAAGGCAGACCTAGTCGAGGATTATGCCGAGCAAATGCATGTGGCCGAGAAGGTTGCGTCCGGCATTGGGATATATGCAGTCAGCGCTGTAGACGGTATTGGGCTTGACGCACTGGCCGATTATTTAAAGCCACGTAAAACCATTGTTTTTCTTGGCTCATCCGGCGTTGGAAAGTCAAGCCTTGTAAATGCTCTTGCGGGTAAGGATATTATGGCGGTGAACGAAATACGGGAGGATGATAGTAAGGGTCGCCATACCACAACATACAGACAGCTTATCATGCTCGACCGTGGTGTGATGATTATCGACACCCCCGGTATGCGCGAGCTTGGCATGTGGGATGTGAGTCTGGGGCTTGGAGAGGCGTTCGGCGATGTGGAGCAATATATCAGTAAATGTAGATTTAATGACTGCAAGCATCAGACTGAGCCGGGGTGCGCTGTTAAAGTAGCCATTGAAAGCGGTGAGCTACCTTTGGAGAGATGGAACAGCTATTTAAACCTCAAGAATGAGGCTAAATATTCTGACGACAAAGATGCCTATTTGATACAAAAGGAGCAATGGCATAAGGATATTTCCAGATGGAGTAAGCAAATGAAGAAAAACGGAAATATTAGGAAATGAACGGATATACAAGCAGGTAGGTAGATCAATTACAGCTATAACAGCATTTCCAGTCAATAGGTAATATAAGGGAGAGCTTGTGCATAAAATTCAAGAGCGAAACTTTCTGTCCATGCAAGGCTTGTCCAAGAAGACAAGTGACAGCGAAGTCTAATTGGCAACAAGCTACAGACATATTTTATTGGCTAAAAGGAGGTGCTGTTATGCTTGAGGAACGAAAAAATTTTGAACAACGAGCACAAAATATTATTTTAAAAGATAGAAGACGCCTTATGATATCGGGGGTAAGACATGTTGAAAGCTTTAATGAAGAATGCATCGTGCTTGATACCGAATTAGGTATCTTGATAGTTCGGGGAATGGGGATGCATATCAATAAGCTCAATGTGGAAACCTCTGAGCTTGACGTAGAAGGCGATATCGGCTCATGTGAGTATATGGATAACGTTGGGAATCAGAGAAAAGGAGGCTTCTTCTCGGGGCTTTTCAGATAGAGAGGCGGCTTAGTATATGCAAAATAGTGTAGCGTATGAGTTAACCGTATTTGGCGGGGCCGGAGCGGCAGGCGTTATTATAGCCTTTCTTTATGATATGTTCAGATTGAAACGACGTATAGTAAGAACAAAGACCGCTATGGTTCACATTGAGGATATATTGTTCTGGCTTATTGCAGCCATTGTATTTTTCTTGTCATCCTATATCATCAGCAGTGGTGAAACAAGAGCGTATTTTTATGCGGGAACCTTAATAGGAGGAGTTCTGTATCTTAGTATATTAAGTAAGCCTGTTCTATGGCTATTAAGCGCTTTGATAAAAATTGTTTTATGGCCATTTATTAGGCTTATAAACATATTTAAACCGATTTTTGTAAGACTTATTTGCCATATTAAAAGATTACTTATAAGAATTAGAAACCAGGCAGCATTAGAGAGCTACAAGGCAAAAATTGATTTTAACCGACTTAAACACACCTTTACTAAAAAATAGGCATTAAATAGGGCTAAAGACCTTGTTACAATAAATGATACAGTGGTATAATTAATAGAGAATACTTTACTTAAGAAAAGGAATTGATGTAAGGTGTCAATACGAAAGACAAAAAAAGGATGGTGGCTTACTCCGCTTATCGCGGTCGTGCTGATTTATGCGACCTTTGTTTTCACGTCCCAATCTAATGATTTATATATACTGAATCTGGAAATAAAGCAGCTTGAACAAAAAACAGCAAAAGCAGAAGAAGAAAAGCAACGGTTGTTAGAAGAAAAAGATGAAATTTCCAGTGATGAAAGTATTGAAAAAATAGCGAGAGAAAAGCTTGGTATGGTTAAGGACGGAGAAAGAGTATTTGTAGATACAAATCAGTAAAGAATAAAGTAATACAAGATATGTTGATGGCGACCTTTTGGACCGCCATTTTTGATTTATTATTTAATAATCCTAAATTCTCAATTCTTTGATAACACTTTTCAGAGTATCAGCAGAATTTTTGAGAAGTTTTTGTTCATTTTCGGCAAGCGGAACCTCAATCTTTGGCACGTTGCAAAACGCCGCGTAAACCGGGTAGAATCCGTAGCTCACGTCCGGAAACGCGAACGGATGCGCCTCGTCCCCAAACGCGAGAAACGCAAAGTAGAGAATCTCGTCTGACCC
>CAYUZC010000138.1:0-5750 GCA_964449525.1 uncultured Ruminiclostridium sp. | reverse complement strand
CTCCGTTTTTCATATTATTGAAATGTGTCTTAGTTATAACTCCTTCGCAGCCTGTAACGGTTATGAAAACATCTCCCAGAGGAGCTGCATCATCCATTGTCATCACTCTGAATCCATCCATTACAGCCTCAATAGCTTTAACATGATCAATTTCAGTTACAATAACATTTGCTCCTAAGCCTTTAGCCCTCATGGCAACGCCTTTTCCGCACCAACCGTATCCTGCAACCACGACGGTTTTCCCGGCAATAATAAGGTTCGTTGTTCTGTTTATGCCATCCCAGACTGATTGTCCTGTACCATATCGATTATCGAATAAATGCTTGCACATAGCATCATTAACTGCCATCATGGGAATTTTCAGAGAACCGTCCCGCTCCATGGCTTTTAGTCGTATTATCCCGGTTGTAGTTTCTTCGCACCCTCCCCATACCTGTGGTAACAAGTGGAAAAGTTTTGTGTGAAGAGCCGATATCAAATCGCCACCGTCATCAATAATAATGTTGGGGCCTTGGGCAAGTGTCATCTCAATATGCTTTTCGTATTCTTCAGGCGTAGAATTGTACCATGCGAACACATCGATACCGTCAGCTGCAAGTCCTGCCGCAACATCGTCCTGAGTTGAAAGAGGATTGCTTCCTGTAACTGACATTATTGCTCCTCCCGCGGCTAATACCTTGGAAAGATATGCAGTTTTTGCCTCAAGATGAACAGATAATGATATTTTTACGCCTTTAAAAGGCCTGGTTTTTTTAAACTCATCCTCAAGCCCAGATAAGATGGGCATATAGCTTTTTACCCAAGCTATTTTCTGTCGTCCTGACTCTGCTAAGGATATGTCTTTGATCGATGAATTCATGGGTTACCTCCAATTATCAATTATGTCACTTACAAGCCCGGAAAATTTTTGCTCTACTTGTTTTCCGGTTTCCATAACCTCTGCATGATTCAGAGGCTGGTCTAATATTCCTGCGGCCATATTGGTTATGCATGATATTCCTAAAACCCTCATTCCCATATGCCTTGCCACTATGGCTTCAGGTACTGTAGACATGCCAACAGCGTCCGCCCCCATAAGCCTGAGTGCCTTGATTTCAGCGGGAGATTCATACGAAGGGCCTTTGCAATATGAATAAATCCCCTCTTTCAAATCAATTCCCATCTTTCTTGCAGATTCTATAGCATTTTTCCTGAGATTCCGGTCATATACTACCGACATATCAGGAAAACGCGGTCCTAATTCATCTATGTTTTCGCCTCTCAACGGGTTTTCGCAAAAAAATGATATGTGATCGGTAATAAGCATTAAGTCGCCGGGTGTAAACTCTGTATTGACACCACCGGCTGCATTAGTAACTATTATATTCTCTATCCCCATTTTCTTAAATACACGCACCGGATAAACCACGGAATCCATATCATTTCCCTCATAATAATGGAAACGTCCTTTCATAGCAACTACTTTGCGATTTTTTAGGGTTCCGAAAATTAGTTTACCTTCATGCCCTACCACAGTAGTTCTCGGAAAATATGGGATTTCTTCATAGGAAATTTCAATACGCCCCTCAATAAAATCAGCAAGCTTTCCTAGGCCTGAACCCAGTACAATTGCAATCTCCGGTATGAAATTAATTTTATTTTTTAGATAATGTGCTGTCTTATCAAGTCTTTCAATTGTATCTTCCATGAACTAATCCTCCTTTTTTTAAAACATATTACTAGCATACCCAATACTACTAAAAGAGAGTCAATTGACTGCTTGCGGCAAGTCCTTCAAGGGATCCGTGAACATCAAGAATTTCGATCACAGCCTTGGAAATTCCCGATTTCATCTTAAGATCCTCAACAGAGATGAACTCTTCTCCGCTTCTTCTTGCCTCAACAATATTTTTTGCTGCGGCGGCACCCAACCCCTGTAATGCGGTAAAAGGTGGAAGTATTCCATCGTCGGTTATTAAGAAGCGTGATGCATCTGATTTATATAAATCAACCTGCAGACATTTTATGCCACGGGCATACATTTCTCTGGCTACCTCTAATATTGTCAATACATCCTTTTCTTTATTTGTGGCGGCTTTACCCTTGTGCTCGATATCTTCAATAGACCTTAGAATGGTATCTAATCCCCTTGAAACAATATTGGCATCAAAACTGTCAGCTCTGACCGAAAAATATGTAGCGTAAAATGCCTCGGGATAGTAAACCTTGAACCACGCTATGCGGAATGCCATCATTACATAGGCAGCTGCGTGAGCCTTCGGGAACATGTATTTAATCTTTTTGCAGGAATCAGTATACCATTGAGGTATACCTCTTTCAACCATTAATTCCTCATTTTCCGGTGTCAAACCTCTTCCCTTACGGACACTCTCCATAATTTTAAAGGCCTTAAGAGGCGGTAAATCGTTCTGGATAAGATAAATCATTATATCGTCACGGGTACATATAACGTTTGAAAGTGTTGTAATATTTGATTTTACTAATTCCTGAGCATTATTCAGCCAGACATCGGTACCGTGTGATAGCCCAGATATACGTATCAGTTCGGCAAATGTGGTAGGCTTGGTATCCACCAGCATCTGACGCACGAATTTTGTCCCGAATTCCGGAACTCCAAAGGTACCCACCAGGCTGTTAATATCCTTAGGGCTGACTCCCAGGGGATCGGTTCCCGAGAATATACCCATGGTCTTCTTTTCACCTATAGGTATAGTCGTCGCATCAACACCCGTTAAATCTTCAAGCATACGTATTACAGTTGGATCATCATGTCCAAGAATGTCAAGTTTCAAAATCCGGCCACTTATGGAATGATAATCAAAATGGGTCGTTGTAATATTGGATCCGGTATCGTCGGCAGGCCTTTGTATGGGGGTGAAATCGTATATATCTTTATAATGGGGAACAATCATGACCCCACCGGGGTGCTGACCTGTGGTTCTTTTTATACCGGTGCAACCTCCGGCCAATCGTTCTATTTCAGCTCGTGTTCCTATTATCTGTTTCTCATCCAGATAGTTTTTTACAAAACCATATGCTGTTTTATCGGCAATAGTTGCAATAGTACCTGCTCTGAAAGTATAACCCTCACCAAACAGCTCCTCAGTATATTTATGGGCTCTTGGCTGATATTCACCGGAGAAGTTCAGGTCAATATCAGGTTCCTTATCCCCATCAAATCCCAAAAAGGTCTCGAAAGGAATATCATACCCGTCTTTAATAAGCGGCTCACCACACTTAGGGCAAGCCTTTTCAGGTAAATCAAAACCACACGCTATGCTGGCGTCCTTATCAAAAAACTCTGAGTATCTGCATTTCCCGCAACGATAATGTGAGGGAAGAGAGTTAACCTCGGTTATACCAATTAGATACGCTACAAAGCTGGATCCTACCGAACCACGGGAACCAACTAGGTAACCGTCTTCTAAAGATTTTTTAACAAGCTTCTGTGCAATCATATACATAACAGAGAAACCGTTTTTAATTATGGAATTCAATTCTCTGTCAACCCTAGCCCTGACAAGATCAGGTAACGGATCACCATAAAGCTCCGTCACCTTTTTCTCGCTTAAATCTTTAATCTCGTCCTCAGCGCCATCCATATTAGGAGGATATGTTCCGCTTGGTATGGGCTGAATAATCTCTATTTGATCAGCAATCATATTAGTATTTTTAACGACAACCTCATAGGCTTTTTCTTGCCCCAGATAAGTAAACTCTTTCAGCATTTCTTCGGTTGTTCTAAAATAAATAGGGGCTTGGAATGATGCATCCTTGTATCCCTGACCCGTCTGAAGAATTTCACGGTATATGGCGTCATCAGGATCGAGGTAGTGAACATCGCATGTAGCAATAATAGGCTTATTAAGCCTGTCTCCCAATTCCACTATTCTCCGGTTCAAGTCCATTAAACCTTCATCATCGGCGACCATTCCCTGACGCACCATAAAGCTGTTATTACCGATGGGCTGTATTTCCAAGTAATCATAATAAGATGCAATCCTGTCAAGCTCTTCACTTGTGGCTCCCTTAAAGACTGCCTGAAACAACTCTCCCGCTTCACATGCGCTTCCAATAATCAGCCCTTCTCTATAGCGTTCAAAAAGTGATTTCGGAATGCGGGGTTTCTTGTAAAAATAGTTTAGATGGCTTTCCGAAATAATTCTATAGAGATTTTTAAGCCCTGTCTGGTCCTTTACAAGGATAACTGCATGATAGGTATCGCAGTTTCTATAATCAATTTCGCCCTTGCTGTTAAATATTTCATTGGCAATAAAATACGCTTCAACTCCATAAATTACTTTTATGTCTTTATTCTGCTTCTTTTTAAGATCACTAACGGTATCCTGTGCCTCCGGATATGCCTGAACCACACCGTGGTCAGTTATAGCCACTGCCCTATGACCCCATTTTGCTGCTCTTTTAATCAAGTCCTTAGCCGGGCTTATTGCATCAAGCTGACTCATTTGAGTATGCAAATGAAGCTCTACTCTTTTAACAGGTGCATTATCCATACGGGTTTCGGTTTCAACCTCAACCAGCAAAATATCCCGTGCCAGTACAACTAGTTCTTTGGCATACATATCATATTGGGCCTCGCCACTTAAACGCACATGCTGTCCTTTGATGAGTTTCTCCGAAATAAGTTGCAACTCTTCCCCATCTGTAAAAAGCTTACAGGTAAGAGATGATGTGAAATCGGTAATATTGAATGTATAAAGAATCCTTCCGGTTTTAAGTGACTTTTGTTCAGCCTTAAAAATTTGGCCTTGTATAGTGACCATTCCGGCGTTAGTATCCACTTGATTCATTTTAATTACCGAGCCCTTTATGCCTCTGCCATAAATGAGGTTAGAGTCTTTATTGGCTGATTTGGATCTTCTGGGTCCGTATTTGACAGGATTCTTTCCTCTTGGGGGCTCAGGTATGTTCTGAGGTTTCTCATGGGTACGTTGAGATGTCGCGTTGGAAATTGACGACATCATTTCTGAAACCATACGGGCTTCCATTTCTTGCTTATTGGTTATATAATCTACATTTATTTCACTTTCTGAATCAATAAACTTCACGGTAACTGGTTTATTAAAGAAATCAAACACGGCTTTCTCAATGCAGTCGGCTACTCCGGCAGCATTTAAAATTGAAGATGATTGATTTACAAGGTTTATATTTAGATAACGTCCTGATATGTTTAATTTTGCATCCTCAAGAAAATGAGAAAAATACTTTTTCACAGAATTGACTCTGGCTAGTATGAGCTCCTTGTGCCAATCCTCAAGCTCATTCATCAGAACTGATTTAAACCCCGGGCGTACCTTCACTTTAACATTTAGACTTTCAGAAATAGCTCTTTCTAATCCTTTGATTTGGTCAGGTTTGACACAATCGTAGCATTCAATACTAAGGTCTATTTTCTTATTGGATTTATGATAACAAAGGTTAGTGATACAAGCTCGTGAAAATACTTCTTCGAGTTTTTCATTTTGTATAATTCCCTTAAACGCCTCTAAAAGCAGGGCTTTGTTGAGAACGTCTTTATCCATGATGTGCTCCCTCTCTGGTACATAAAATAATATGATCTCTTATCTATTTAGTTATATTCTAACATAGCGGACAATCAGAAAACAGGAAAAAGCAAGAAAAAGCGTTATAAATGTCGGGCGAACTAATAAAAAACAGCCGAAAATTTAAATTCCGTCTGTTTTATTTAATCACTACTATTCTACAGTTCCTGCTTCTGTAAAGGGAAA
>CAYUZC010000137.1:1328-5757 GCA_964449525.1 uncultured Ruminiclostridium sp. | reverse complement strand
ACTGGATCCTACGGGTTAAATTAATAATACTACTATTTCTATTCTGGATTATTAATCCTACAATGACACATTTGATCGCAAAAGCCGGCTTAATTCATGGTGTAAAACCTGTGAAAGATACAAAGCTGAAGGAAGGGTGAGGGTATGAATTTTGTAGCTGCTGATTATTGGATTATGGTACTTTTGTTAATCCTAATAATTACATCTCTTGCAATGTATTTTATAAAGGATTTGTTGCATGCAGTCATTGTCTATGGTGCATATACCTTGACTATGGCTCTTATATGGCTGCAGATGAATACGCCTGATCTTGCTATTACTGAAGCTGCGGCGGGGATCTGTATGACTGTCTTAATGATGATGGTCGTTTTCCGCACAAGTCGAAGGGAGGAATAGCGAGAGTGAAAACGAAGATAAGAAATCTGTTTATTCTGATTTTAGTTTTAATGACTGCCTACGGAATAATACATATGGTAGCAGAGCTGCCACCTTATGGGATGCCCGACAATCCGGTTCATAATGAAGTCTCAGAGCGCTATATTAATGACGCTTTGGAAGATACCGGAGTTCTAAACATGGTAACTTCTATTGTGCTTGATTACAGGGCTTACGATACGATGTTTGAGACCATTGTTTTATTTACAGCAGCACTTGCAGTTGTTATTACCATAAGAACTTCAAAAAGTAAGGAGAATGGTGAATGAAAGACTTTATTTTGAAGCGCATGGCTTCAATAATACTGCCATTTATCTGCATATATGGTTTTTACGTAATTTTTCATGGACATGTTTCCCCGGGCGGTTCATTTGCTGGCGGCATCATAGTGGGTTTAAGCTTTATTGCATTTTCCACGATTTATGGTATTGAAAAAGGTCGTAAAAAGCTTCCGGAAAAGGTGCTTATCTGGACAGAGAGCTATGGAACCCTATGGTATGGAATAATGGGGATGGTAGGCATTATTAAAGGAGTTCCGTTTTTATCAAATAAGTTAGCGGGAGTTAATCTCGGAGAGCCTGGAGCCCTTAATTCAGGAGGACTTATTTCTTTTATCGGTTTTGGTGTTGGCATCAGGGTAGCCAGTACGATGGTGACTTTGTTTTTTACTATGATGGAGGAAGAATAATGAGTATATTAATAAAAAAATTAATTATAAATTACCCGTATTTCGTAGCTTTTATTATATTCGCAATTGGGGCACTCACTGTGCTGACACGATCTAACCTGTTCAAGAAACTAATTGGGATTAATATTATGGAAAGCGCTATTTTTCTTATGTTTGTTGCGGCGGGAAATATTCGTGGTGGTGCTGTACCTATTTTAAGTGATAATAACACACAGTCACTTTATATTAATCCGTTACCATCGGCTTTAATGTTAACCGGAATTGTTGTAAGTGTCAGTGTGACTGCATTTGCTTTAGCATTAATTCTTAGGTTATACCGATCATACGGTACTACCGATCTCCGTCGGATATCAGAGATGGGAAACGAGGTGGCAGAATAAGTGACATTAGCAATTACGGCTAACTTGCCGGTATTTATAATTATTGCTCCACTGTTTGTTGCTTTTGTTCTGCCAACATTGACGAAAAGGATGAGGCTGGTAGAAAACTTAGTTATATCTGTTGAAGCTTTCATGCTCTTGGGGACATGTTATCTGGCATCCATTGTTTTGTCTCAAAAAGGTATTCCTATAATCTATCAAATGGGCGGATGGTCGGCTCCATGGGGTATAGAGCTGAAGGTGGGCAGTTTAGGGGCACTTTACTTGCTTGTTATAGCTATTGTAAGCTTGCCGGTGGCGCTTTTTGCCAGAGGTAATCTTACACATGAGGTGGGTGGAAAAGAGCGGGTAACCAGGTTTTATGTGCTCTATCTGCTGTTGGTTGGTGCTCTGGCCGGAATGGCGTTAACAAATGATCTTTTCAATGTTTATGTGTTAGTGGAAGTAGCTACTCTAAGCTGCTGCGGGCTGGTAAGCGCCCGAAACCATCCCCGTGCAGCTAAAGCAACCTTCACATACTTGATACTGGCAACATTAGGATCTTGCCTTGTAATGGGTGGGATTGGGTTTATTTATATTGTTACCGGGCATCTAAATATGGGATTTGCATCCCAAGAGCTGGGTCGGGTCTGGCAAAATAATCCTCGTGTGGTCTGGATGGCTTTTAGCTTTATGTTAGTTGGTTTCGGGGTTAAATCAGCACTTTTTCCATTGCATGTTTGGTTGCCGGATGCACATTCTGTGGCTCCGTCTCCTGCCAGTGCTATTTTGTCGGGACTGGCTGTTAAAGGTTATTTAATCTGTCTTTTAAAAGTCTTATACAATGTTTTTGGGCACACTTTAATGCAGGCATACTCTGTAGACAAACTATTGTTATTGGTGGGCATGGTTGCGATTATCGCCGGTTCCATATCTGCTCTAACACAAAATGATCTTAAAAGAAGACTTGCCTTTTCTACTGTGGCTCAGGTAGGTTATATTTTCTTAGGTTTTGGCCTTTTAAATACAAAGGGTCTGGCAGGCACACTGTTTTATCTTGCCAGTCACGCAGTTATTAAGTCAACTCTATTTTTGTCAGCAGGAGCTATGCTGGCGGCTACAGGTAAGAAGAACATAAGAGATCTTTCGGGAATTGGTAGAAAAATGCCTATAACCACTGCAGCCTTTACTGTCAGTAGTTTGGGCTTGATAGGCATACCACTGTTTTCTGGTTTCGTAGGAAAATGGAACCTTCTTCTAGGAAGCATGGAGTCAGGAAATATACTTCCGGTTATTGTAATTATTGCCGGAAGTGTACTCTGTGCGGCCTATCTTTTTCCGGTTATACGTATTGCCTATTTTGAAGCTGCTCCGGAGGAAGATTGGAAGGATCCAAATCTACCGCAGAAGCTAGCTCTTATTCTATTATCAGTGGTAATAGTGGTTTTAGGCATAGTGCCGGGCTCATTCCTAGAGCTTGCTAACAGAGCCGCTGCTGAGCTATTGGCGCACAGGTAGGTGCAAAATTATCTCAACATTGTAAGTAAGATGTGGCCCGGTAGGGGCTTAAGGAGGATTTGAGGTTGCTTAGTTTTATTATAGCTTTATTTAGCGGTGCAGTTGGCGGTCTGATTGTTGCGATGATACCTGAGATCAAAAATCGGCTACGTAACTATATTGTTTTATTCTTCGCTGCATCCAGCGCATTTTTTACTTGGCAAACAGCTTTAAAAGTATTTACGGGGGAGAGCGTCAGAATAGCCGGCGAGCTGGGTGGATTGGCCTTTAGCCTTGACCCTGATCCATTAGGTGCAGTATTTGGAATTATTGCTTCTACCTTATGGCTTTTTACCGCGGTATATTCTTTTGGATATATGTCGGGAAAGCATAAACAGCGAACATTCTACACTTTTTTTCTTATGTCATTAACGATGACCCTTGGAGTAGCTTTCTCGGGCAATCTTGTGGCGTTATATCTGTTTTATGAGCTACTGACCTTTGCTACTTACCCCTTGGTGATCCATGAGCGAAGCCCTGAAGCCATGAAAGCTGGGGCGAAATATATACTATATAGTCTTTCCGGGGCAGGGGCAATCTTAGTTGCCATTATAATTACCTATGCATGGTCCGGGAGGCTGGATTTTTCGGGCGGACCAATGTTAGTGAATTCTTTAAGACCTGGGCTTAACTGGCTTTTGGTACTATTTATTGGAGGCTTTGGTGTTAAGGCAGCAATAGTGCCGTTACATAGGTGGCTACCGGCGGCAATGGTGGCTCCGACTCCGGTAAGTGCTCTTTTGCATGCCGTGGCAGTAGTTTATTCAGGTGTTTATGGAATTTTGAGGACTGTTTATTCGGTGTTTGGGCATGAGCTTATTGGACAGTTGGGAATAAGACACATACTTCCTTGGATTGCTGCCATGACTATTTTGACGGGAATTATAATTGCTACACGTCAGGATGTTCTAAAGCGTCGGTTGGCTTATCAAACGATAAGTCATCTTTCCTACATCCTATTGGGCGCTTTTACACTTAAGGCATGGGGGTTAGCCGGGGCAATATTTCACATGATCAGCTACTCCACGTTAAAAGTCGCTCTCTTCTTTTGTGCGGGGATTATTTCTGAAAAGACCGGAGAAATTAAAGTGAGCAAAATGGGCGGGATTGGTTGGTCACTTCCTAAGACCATGGTTGCGTTTAGTATCGCAACCATGGGAATGATCGGCATGCTGCCCCTTAATACCTTCTGGGGCAAATACTACCTGATGAAGGGAAGCGTGGAAGCGGGAAAATGGCCCTTTGCATTGATGTTAGTTATAAGTGGAATCATAAATGCAATCTGTTTTTTTCCGGTCATTATAAATGCATTTAGGGGAGAGAATACAAAAACAAGCATAGAAAAGGGGAGCAGAATTTCACTTATGCTTGCTCCAACTTTGATTTTGGT
>CAYUZC010000137.1:0-1287 GCA_964449525.1 uncultured Ruminiclostridium sp. | reverse complement strand
AATAATCGCGCTTTTTACTGGTCTAATTCCGGGTATAGTGTGGCCCGGAGTTGAGGCAGTCGTCAACTGGTTTTATTAGTGAAGGAGGGTCAAAATTTTGTTAATTGCAATACTTCCGGTTATTCCTCTTATAGGAGCGTTATTCCTGCTCCTAAAGAGAGATAGATTTATAAATATAAATATACCTTTGGTTACTAGCGCCATTGTTCTGGTTTTAGGGGTTTTCGGACTGAAGAGTGTTTTTGATGGAATGCCATTAAATTATAAAGTGCCTATTCCAGGACCTTTTACACCGAGCTTTCATGCCGATTCCCTATCTGCTATTTTTGTGCTGACGGCAGCTTTAATTTGGTTTGTTGTTTCTATATATGCACCTGAATATATGAAGCACGAAGGCAGAACCAAAGTCTTTGAATTTTGCACATTATTGACTTTAGCGGCAGTCTTGGGAGTTTTTCTGGCAGGTGACTTATTCACTTTGCTACTTTTCTTTGAGCTCATGACCGTTTCATCCTTCTTCTGGGTTATACATAGATGGAATAAAGAAGCAATAAAGGCAGGATATTTCTACTTATTCTATAGTATTATTGGTGGGCTTTTTCTGGCTTTGGGAATTGTTTTAATGGGTGTAGCTACCGATACAATGCCTTACATTGGTTCAGGGTTAGTTAATCCTTTGAATACCAAAATATTTGCTTGGAGTATTGCTCTTTTTGTTGCGGGATTTGGCATTAAAGCCGGTATGGTACCCTTGCACCTTTGGCTACCACATGCTCACTCAGTGGCACCTACTCCCGGTAGTGCGCTTTTATCAGGATTACTTATTAAGGTGGGAGCCTATGGGCTTATAAGAGTTGGTGAGTTTGCCGGTTGGGGTACGAATTTACAAGGAGGGGCTTCCTGGTTAGGATCCGGCCTTGCTATTTTTGGCACTTGTACTATGCTTGTGGGCGTTTTGGCGGCTTTAATCCAGAGTGATGCCAAGCGGCTTTTAGCTTATCATAGTATAAGCCAGATTGGATATATAGTTCTGGGCTTAGGTATTGGTCTTTATCTGGGAGCAGATGGAAGTCTCGGCCTTATTGGCGCCATCTACCATATTGTCAATCATGCCTTATTTAAAGTCTCACTTTTTTTAGGTGTAGGTATCATCTATATTCGCACGAATGAAACCAATTTATATAAACTAGGAGGACTCTGGCGGCATTTTCCACTCACAGCTGTACTTATGTGTATAGCGGTTTTGGGTATTACCGGTGCACCGGGGCTAAATGGTTACGCAAGTAA
>CAYUZC010000136.1:0-5786 GCA_964449525.1 uncultured Ruminiclostridium sp. | reverse complement strand
ATGCTTTTCTTTCAGCTTCCAATGCTATTTTTTCAGCTTCAATGGTTTCTAAAAGCATTCTGTTTTCTTCCGCTATAGCTTGCATGTCAGCAGCATCTAGATCTATAGCCTTCATATTTTCGATAGTCTGACTAGCCTCGTTAAGACTTTCATTTAGCCTCCGAACCTTTTCGCGATACTCTTCATACTTTTCAGTAATCTGTTTATCAGTCAAATATTTAGGATCTTCCGGATCGTAATCGGCTAAATCCTTCGGTATAAATACTTTTAAAATAGGATAATTCTTAACGTGAGGCTTTAACGAATCCGCCACACCATTAATATTGTTCTTCGCTACAAAATAAAAAACCCCGACAAAAACAATAGCAACAACCAAAAAAGCTATTAACACCACAATTATGGAATGTAAACAGCCTCCGGGCTTTTCTGATTGGTTGTTTTGCTCTTGTTCCGAGGTTTGCTCCGCTTGTTTTTCCCTCTCTGCCATGAATAATCTCCTTAGTCGGTTTTATCCACTTTAGCAGCCTCTTTATAACTAACAAGCTCGTCTACTTGCTGCTGTTCCTTTTTTTCTTCCTCTTTCAAATACTCTTGGAACTCCTTTTCCTTAAGATTTTCCAGAACCTTTCTTTCTCTCATTATTTCAACGAGCCTTTCTCTTATGATATCGACATTTTTTTGCTGCTGCTTAACATTCTCCTTTTGCTGTTCCCTTACATATTGCAGATGCTCAAGATAGACTTTAAGCTCTTTAATTTTTTCAGGTAAAATAACTCCTGAGCAGGCATCTCTAAAGTCATTTGTGGTAACATCAATACTATCCTCTATAGCTTTAAGCTTGGATTTTTCTTCCTCGAGCTTCATAATGGCCGCGCCCAGTTCGTTTTTGGCGTTCTTTTCAAACTGCTCTTTCAGTCTTAAAAATGTTTGTAAGCGAAATTTAAAGCCTGCCATCTAATCTCCTGTTTCTATCCTTCAACTGATTTTTTAAGAATATCTACAGTTTCAGAAAACGAAAAACGTGCAAAGATATCCTGAGTCAAAAACTCGTTTATACCCTTGTTTAGTTGAATTGATAAATCTATGTCCGGATTGCTACCTTTTACGTATGCTCCGACATTAATAAGATCCTCGGCATCGGTATATATGGCAAGGTTACGGCGAAGTTCGTTGGCACTTGCTTTATGTTCATCATCAATTATATCGGTCATAACACGGCTTATTGATGCCAACACATCTATAGCAGGGTAATGATTTCTATGGGCAAGTCTTCGTGAAAGCACAATATGTCCGTCTAAAATACCACGTGCAGTATCTGTTATCGGCTCATTCATATCATCCCCGTCAACCAGCACTGAATATAATCCGGTTATGGACCCTTTTGATGAGGTTCCGGATCGTTCAAGGAGCTTGGGCATTGCTGCATATACCGAGGGGGTATAGCCCCTTGTTACGGGAGGTTCGCCGGTAGCAAGCCCTATTTCCCTTTGTGCCATGGAAAAACGGGTTAATGAGTCCATCAAAAGAAGTACATCATTACCACAATCTCTGAAATATTCTGCAATAGCTGTAGCAACCAGAGCACCCTTTAATCGAATTAAAGCAGGTTGATCCGATGTAGCTATAACAACAACAGATCGCTTCAGACCTTCTTCGCCCAAATCTCTTTCCAGAAAGTCGCGAACCTCACGCCCACGCTCTCCGATTAAGGCTATCACGTTAATATCTGCCTTGGTATTTCTTGCAATCATACCTATAAGCGTACTTTTTCCCACTCCGCTTCCTGCAAATATTCCCAGACGTTGACCTTTTCCAACTGTTATTAGACCGTCAACGCACTTTACTCCCAAAGGGAGAGGCTGGGTAATTCTTGGACGTGTCATAGGATTCGGCGCCATTTTGTTAACCGGATAGTATTTATCTATTTCTACAGGACCTTTACCGTCTATAGGATTTCCAAGACCATCTAAAACTCTCCCCAGAAGGCCCCTTCCGACACCTACCTCAAGATCCCTGTCAGCTGCCTCTACAACATTTCCGGGCCCAATACCCGACATATCTCCTATAGGCATTAATAAAACTTGTTTATCCTTGAATCCGACCACTTCGGCAAGAACCATTCTGTCATTTTGAGTAAAAATATGACATAAGGCCCCGATATGAGTCTCGGGGCCCTCAGCCTCTATTGTGAGACCTACTACTTTGGTCACTTTGCCTGAGTATCGGACAAAATTCCGTGAATCCAGAAGCCTTTTATATTTATCTAATTCTAAGCTATTATTCTTATTATTCATTGTCACCTATTAACTCAAAAAAAGCCTTTCTGATATTATCCAAACGTACATCAGAACTACCGTCGACAGAACCAAATTCAGTATCGATTACGCAAGACCCCTTGGTCAAAGACGAATCTTTCCTTATTTCCAGCTCATTAAGCCCTTTGATGTTCATGCGGAGCCTTTCTTCATTAGCTACAACAAACTCATAGTCTTCAGCAGATACCTTTAACATAATATTATCCCTATTGCTGCATGAAGCGATGGTTTCTCTTACTATTCCCAAAATAATCTCTTCATTATTGCGGATTTCGTTCCCTACTACCTTTGCCGCAATATTCAAAACTAAATCCAATATATCATGTTCAAGTGATAAAAGAGCCTCATCATATGCCTTTTTGCTTTGCTCTCTAAAGTCCATTGCTTCTGCGATTAGATCACTGTAATGCTGTTGAGCCAGCTCCTCACCATGACGATACCCCTCTTCCTTTGCCTTTTGTTGTGCATCGGTCATCAGAAGCTCGGCATTTCTCTTGGCTTCTTCTGTTGTTCTTTCTGCCTCAAGCTCTGCTTCTCTCCTAATTAAAGCGGCGTCCTCCTTGGCCTTATATATGATATCCTGACTGATTTCAAACTCCTTGTCCGGGTCATCATTAGTTGCAGAGACCTCATCAAAGATATCCTCGATAATAGACGGCTTAGGTTCCCGCCTTTCCTGTTTATAAGGATTCCCTATATTAACCTGATTACGCTTATATACTCCGTAGCCATAGGAATTATTATACAACTATTTCGTCTCCCCCACCGCGTGAAATAATAATCTCTCCGGCATCCTCCAGCTTTCTTATGACATTTACTATCTTCTGCTGTGCCTCTTCTACATCCTTTAGGCGAACCGGCCCCATATATTCCAGGTCTTCTTTAATCATCTCAGATAATCTCTTTGACATATTATTATAGATAAGGTTCTGTACCTCCTCGGTAGCACCTTTTAATGCAAGAGCCAACTGACCGTTGTCAACCTCATGCAAGAAGCGCTGAACCGACCTGTTGTCAAGCTGCAGAATATCCTCGAAAACAAACATTCTTTTTCTAATTTCCTCAGCCAAATCGGTATCTTCAATTTCAAGTGAATCCATAATGAATTTTTCTGTACCTCTGTCTACCGAGTTTAATACATCAACTATAGCCTGAATGCCACCAACAGCAGTAAAGTCCTCTGTTACAAGTGCTGATAGCTTTTTCTCAAGAACTCTTTCAACTTCTTTTATAATCTCAGGAGATGTTCTATCCATAGTTGCTATTCTTTTTGCTACGTCTGACTGCTTATCCTGGGGAAGAGCTGACAATACGGCCGCCGACTGATGAGGTTTCAAGTAAGATAGAATAAGAGCAATAGTCTGCGGATGCTCACTTTGAATAAAATTCAATACCTGAGAGGGGTCAGCTTTTCTGACAAAATCAAAAGGCCTGACTTGCAAGGAAACCGTCAGCTTGTTTATGATTTCCATAGTTTTCTCGGTGCCCATAGCCTTTTCCAATATGTCCTTTGCGTACCCTATCCCGCCTTCGGTAATATACTGCTGAGCAAGGCATATCTGGTAGAATTCGCTTAATACTCTATCCCTCTCTGCCGGGGAAACAGTTCTGATATTTGCTATCTCCAATGTGAGTTGCTCAATTTCCTCTTCCTTAAGGTGCTTGAAAATCTGGGCTGACCTTTCAGGTCCCAAGGTAATAAGTAACATGGCAGCTTTTTCTCTGCCGGACATATCTCTTAAAACTTCATTTTTTAGCGCCATATTCTTCACCTACCTAAAAATGATACTGATGAACTTATTCCCAGTCTTCAGCAATCCAGTTTCTCAATAATTGAGCCACAGAATCGGGATTATCTTGGACAAATTTCTCAATTTGCTTTTTAAGCTCTGATTGCTCCTGTAAATTAATATCTTGTATTACTTCAACCGGTTGAGCATTTGTTCCATCTCCGGTAGCTGCTGCTTCTAACATAGCAGTCTGATCCTCTCCGGATATGGCTTTTCGTTTTGGCATTGCAGTAATTACCATAACAACTAATAATAACAGCATTAATGCATAGAATCCAAATTGATCAAAGAGCTCTCCTACGGTATCCATTATTGTAATTTCTATCGGAGCCTCGGCTGCGAGCTTCTGCACGCTTATGGTAATATTCTCTACAGGAACTCCCGTAGCTGCATATGCAGATTGCCTGACCTGATCCAAATACTCCGAAGTAAGACCGTCAGCTTTTTGAATACGGTTTCCGTACCATAAAGAAATCGACATGGTGGATTGCTCGTTAATAAGCTTTCCAACAGCCTTTTCCGCTTGTTCATTGGTCTGATTATAAAGATAATCTTTAACCGATTGATTCTTATTATATCGGGAATTTCCATCCTCATCTATTTGGTAAGTTATTGTTCCCTGCGGATTAGTATCGGTACCCGGTATATCGCCGGTATCACCGTTAACCAATGATTCTTGCAAGTTTTCTTCACTAAGTAGAGCATCCTCATCTTCAATAGGTGGGGCATATTTTGTGGATGAACTAGTCAATGTATCAAAATCCAGAACCGCATTGGCAGAGACGCTAATAGTATCAAAATAATCGTTCTGCGCTATGCCTATTTTAAAGAAGTCATACACTTTATTTTCAAGTTCAAGCTGCCTTTGACGACGCATATCATCCTGGCTGCTGGCTTTTAGAATATCAGTCTGATTATAGTCCCGGGATAAAGGATTAAGTTTATGATCAACAATTGTAATCCTTTCTGCGGGAATGCCCAGAGAAGCCGCCACAACCTTTGCAGCTGCATCCACCTGATTTGGTGTCAGAGCTTCCTTGGTCTTTAACATAACATATGCGCTTCCCTGCTGATCCTCGGTATCTGACTTAACCCAATAGGTTTTTTCGGGCTTTGAATATTGAACTGTCGCACTCTCAACATTTTCAAACTTTTTTAATTTATATACTAAATCATTTGTAAGATAATTTTTCCAAAGGTTTTCCTTGTCGCCCTCAGTCGCCGTCAATGATAATTTGCTCCATGTATCTGCAAAACTAGTCTCTGGAGATACGACTCCTTGGGTAGTCAAATCAAATTCAATGTCCTTTTTTCGCTTACTGTCAACAAATATCTGGTTTTCACCTTTTTTAAAACTTATATCATTATCAGTAAGATAAGTAACCACCGGCTGTAAATCGACCTCTTCAGCGGTATCGAAAAGAGGTACATATTCTACTTTTAGGGTTAGCACCATTGTCACTGCCACAGCAAGAATTAAAACCCCTGCCATTATAATTATCCTTGCCCTCTGACTCTTCTCAAGATTACCCCAGAAGCTCTTTATTTTGTCAAACAGCTTTTTTATTCCTTCCGGCATAATTTAACCCTCCCGATTGAGGCTTTTTTAAAGTACCTCATGCTTATCTATAGTAAAAAATCAATAATCATATCTGCATCCTCATAATCTCCTGATACGCAT
>CAYUZC010000135.1:0-5795 GCA_964449525.1 uncultured Ruminiclostridium sp. | reverse complement strand
AAGGATAAGGAAGAACAAGCAGTTATACAATGCTATGAAATAAACGATGAGGTAAGAAGCATTGTAAGCTTTATAAAGTCTGCCGGTATCACTTTGGCAGGATATATAGATGAACGGGCAAGCCAAATTCCTTTACAGGAGATATTGTTTGTTGAAGCAGTTGATAACAATACCTTTGCATATACAGCCAAAAAGGTTTATGAGATAAAGTGCAAGCTATATGAATTTGAATCAAAATATGAAGGTAAAAGATTTTTCAGATGCTCTAAATCCTTTGTAATTAATTTGATGAAAATTGACTGTGTGCATCCTGCTTTGAACGGAAGGTTTTCTGCATTGATGCAAAATGGGGAAGAAATCATCATCTCCCGCCAATATGTACCGGAGCTAAAAAAACTGTTATTAGGAGAAACCCCATGAGCTTTAAGGCTTTTCTTAAAAAATGCATAATGGATTTTTTTATAATTACTACCTGTGTAACGGTAGCAATGGCCATACTGGGTATATTACTTGCACCAACAGCAAGATTCGGTTATGAGGCCTATTTATCACCCATAATTTTTGGGTTTGTAAGCCTAATACCTTCATTTGTAACCTACTCACGCAAAGAATTATCTCTTAAGCAAGCTCTCATACGCAAGGTGCTTCATTTTATAGTCCTGGAGGTAACGCTGATTGCATTTAGCTTTATGACAGGGCTCATCACCGAAATAACCGAAGTGTCCTCATTTGCTGTGACTGTCTTTATAGTATATCTGGCTGTAAATCTTATAAGCTGGTGGCTGGATAGTAAGAAGGCCGAAGAAATCAATAAGATGCTCAAGGCTTTGCAGAGTAAAGAAGCAGCCATGTAGTTATTGAAAGGATAAGACATGAAATTATTAACTTTTAAAAAGGACTTATATTCTCCCCGTGAAGTTGGGATATTATCCGGAGATGGGCATAGAGTTGTTCCTCTGGTCGATTTTGGCGTAAAATACAAATCTATGAATGAGCTTATCGTTAAGATATCCTATGATGAAATGGCTTATATAAATAAACAACTTGATAGTAAGCAAGGAATGGATTATAAAAGCATAATAAAGGAGGCGCCAATCCCGGACCCCATGCAGGACATCATTTGTCTGGGTATGAATTATTCTGCCCATGCAGAAGAAGCAGCAAAATATAATTCCGATTATGAAGTTGAGAAACCAAAACCAGTATATTTTTCGAAGAGAGTAAACTATGCCGTCCCCGATGGTGGATGCATAGACTCACATAAAGATATAGTTCATGAGTTGGATTATGAAGTGGAATTGGCAATTATAATAGGGCAGGATGCCAGAAATGTGAGGCCTGAGGATGTAAACCAATTCATATTTGGATATTCCATTATTAATGATTTTAGCGCCCGAGATTTACAATTAGCTCATAAACAATGGTATTTTGGGAAAAGCCTAGATGGATTTACTGCATTTGGACCATGGATTGTAACCCAAGATGAAATGCCCGACGCTGAGAAATCGGATATCAAATGTTACGTAAATGGTGAGCTAAGACAAAACAGCAATACGGCTCTGCTCAAATATAACATTAGCCATATAATAAGTGAACTATCAAGTGGGATGACACTTAAAGCCGGGACCATAATAGCTACGGGAACACCTGCAGGTGTAGGGTTCGGATTTAATCCACCGAGATTTTTAAAGTCCGGAGATGTAGTAAAATGTGAGATCCAAGGCATAGGTGCAATTGAAAATATAATAGAATAACAGTTTCAAGAACAATCAAGTTTGATTATCTTTTCTTTACTCTTATTTATTCTTTTCGGATGATAGTAGTGTCTTTCGCAGGTATTATGCAGGCAATAATACATTTATTTTTTAATTATGGTATAATATAAAATATAACTGTAAATCGAGGCCCATTACAGCGTTTTATATACACTAAGATGGAGCGGTTTTTGATGGATTCCAGAGTAAGTAATTTCTTAGGAAACAATTCAAATTATCTATAAAAACACATCGATATTTTACAGAAAATAAAGACACATCGATAATTTACGGAAAATAATTGTGTGTAAAACCACGTTTTTTGCTATTTTAAAATTCATTTTTTAGCTTTATTAAGCTTGTTTAAATATATATAAAAATTTTAATATTCAGGAAGGATGATAAAATGCGTATTTCTATCCTTGGAGCTGGTCATGCCGGTACAGCGGTTGCGGCAGACCTTAGTTTGCGAGGCCATGAGGTTACTTTAATTAAAACATCTCATGCTATGCATAATAAAAATTTTAATTATCTTCTCAATAATGATGGTGCAGTTAGTCTTATAGAAGAGGGAAAAACACAATTGGCAAAAATAAATCATGTTACACGTGATTTATCGTGTCTTTGTGACAGCGAGATAGTCATCATCTATATACAGACAAATTATCATGAAAAGCTGATAAAGCGTATAAAACCTTATCTTCGTGACGGACAAATTCTTTTATTAAACCCGGGATACCTTTCGACAGCCTACGTGTTAAAGCATTGCCAAGATATTAATTTAACCATTGTCGAAGCACAAAGTTCTTTTATCGATTGCCGAATTAGTGAGCCGGGTATTGTTAAGGTCACTTTTCGCAATAAAAGAAATCCTTTAGGAATATATCCGGCAAGTCATAGGAAAGAGTGTGAGAGTAAGCTTAATAAGCTGGGATTTCCTTTTGTTTATCTTAACTCTGTAGTAGAGGCGGCACTGCACAACCCAAACCTTATTGTACACACGATTGGGGCAATTATGAGTATGCCCAGAGTCGAAAAAACCGAGGGTGAATATTATATGTATAGAGAGGTTTTCACACCTAGCGTTTGGAATATTTTAGAGGAATTAGATAATGAAAAAATGAATGTTATGGAGACGTTGGGATGTCAGCGTCTATCATACGTAGAGGCATGTAAATACCGAAATAGCTTAGATGAAGCCCGTGACGCTAAAGAAGTTTTCTATTGGTATGCTAATATGCCTAATCCGTTAAAGGGACCAATAAAAGTTGATTCTCGGTTTATCTCTGAGGATGTACCCCAGGGGTTAGTGCTTTTGGAAGCTTTGGGTTCAGAGTATAAGGTGGATACACCGATCTGTTCTTCCTTGATTAATTTGGCTTCCGCTGCCTTAGGGCGTGATTTACGGTTAGAGGGCAGGACAATAGAAAGGTTAGGAAAGAATAGTTTAGAACGGATATTTCAAGAAATAGGTGCCGGCGAATATGCATAATAAAATCAATCAAGCAGGTAGGTGGGAGAGGCTTTGCCGGTCTATTTATCAACATGTTGATCTTTCAATGGAGGCAAAAAACGCACGAAAAGAGTGTAAACGACAGCTTGAAACTATAGACGGCGGACTCTGTGGTAATAAAGAGCTTTTTCAGTCACAGATTCTATCTTTTTGGAAGAAGTATAATATTAAGCCTAATAAAATGTGGTATGACCTTTATTGTTTTAAAAGCGAAGAATATGACCCAAGATATATACCCGAAGACCTCTATTGGCAAAAAATATATCCCGCGTTTAACAAACCTAGCTTTCGTCACGCATATACCGATAAATGCTTTTACGGCCGGTTGTTTCTCTATTTAAAACAACCTCGAACAATAATTAGAAATAGTAATCATTCTTTTTTTGATAGTTTAGACAAAATAATAAGCGTTAGCCAAGCAAAGTCTCTTCTGGAATCCGAGAAGCGCTTTGTAATTAAGCCTGCAATATATAGTGGTGAAGGCATCGATATCTTTTTCTACGAAAAAGATAATTGCAATGATATGGATTTTCAAAAATTGGTGGAAACCTATGGTTCTGACTATATTGTTCAAGAGGTAATAGAACAACATGAAGTATTGGCAAGCATACATCCCGAATCACTGAATACCATACGGGTGATTTCATTTTTATTTGGTGGTGAAGTTCATATTTCTTCATCCATCCTGCGCATGGGGGTGGGGGGATCCCGGCTTGATAATGTTTCTGCAGGAGGTCTTGCCTGCCCGGTTCAGCCTGATGGAAGGCTTGAAAGCAAGGCAATGGATAAGCTATCTCAGTGGACAGAAAGGCATCCCGGTGGAGCTGTTTTTAGTGAGATAAAAATTCCATCATACGACCGTGTTATTTCATTAATCAAAAGAGCCCATAAGGATATCCCGCATTTCCGTATTTTAGGCTGGGATTTTGCTATTGATACGGTCGGGGATCCGGTGCTTATTGAATATAATGGCGCACCCGGAATGAATCAGGTGAGCTGTGGACCACTCTTTGGAAATCTCACAGAGCCGGTTTTGGATTCGATATTTTTATTGGAAAGGGGATATAATATATGAACATTTCGATTTTAGGTGCAGGTAACGGCGGTACAGCTGTAGCCACAGAATTGAGCTTGCGTGGACATGAGGTAAATTTAATTAAGACATCACATGCTATGCATGATGAAAACTTTAATTTTCTTCTTGAAAACAATGGTACAGTTAAAATTCTTGAAAAAGGTAAGACGGTGACTGCAAGAATTAAGCATGTGTCCAGAGATTTATCACGGATTAGTAAAAGTCAGGTTATTATTATATATATACAAACAAATTATCACGAGAATTTAATAAAGCGAATAAAGCCTTATCTTCGCGACGGACAAATTATTTTGTTTAACCCCGGCTACCTATCTACTGCATATGTGCTTAAGCACTGTGCGGATATTAATCTTACCGTTTGTGAAGCACAGAGTTCTTTTGTGGATTGTAGGATCAGCGAACCGGGAAATATAAAAGTCGGTTTTCGTAATGTACGTAATCCATTGGGCATATACCCTGCAAGTCGTATCGAAGAGAGCAGCAGGATATTAAATAAGCTTGGTTTTCCTTTTGCATATCTTCCTTCTGTAATTGAGGCCGCACTTCATAACCCTAACCTGATTGTCCATACTGTTGGGGCTATTATGAGTATTCCTCGTATTGAAAAAACTCAAGGTGATTATTGTATGTATCATGAGGTTTTCACCCCGAGCGTTTGGCGTATTCTTGAGAAGCTTGACGGCGAGAAGATGGATGTAATGGAAAAATTGGAGTGTGATCGCATTACCTATGTCGAGGCCTGTAAATATAGAAACACCTTAGATAATACCAGAGATGCAAAAGAAGTTTTCTTCTGGTATGCAGGAATGCCTACCCGGGCAAATGGGCCTATTGTAGTTGATTCAAGATATATTTCAGAGGATGTACCCCAGGGGTTGGTTCTTCTTGAAACTTTGGGGTTAAAACTTAATGTCAATACGCCAATTTGTACAGCCTTAATTAATATGGCGTCTGCCTCATTAAATCGAGATCTGAGGTCAGAAGGCAGAACAGTCGAACGTTTGGGAGAAGCAGCATTAGAACATATTATTAATGATAAGCTGTCCGTGGGGCATTATGAAGAAGTCGAGAGTGTTATAGCGTGATATCTATACTCATGTGAAGATAAATAATTCTGCTTCAAAAAAGCCTTTTCGGAGAACCGAGAAGGCTTTTTATGTTGTAATTTTTGGAAGAATTAATATGAAATTATTACCCTCTGTTTTATATTAGAGTTTTAAGTTAATATTATAATCAAAGGAGCGAATTAGTTATGAGCAAGAAAATAGATTTAGTTTTGGGTATGTTATTTGCAGTTGCTACAGTAATATTTATAACGGTTTTTCTAACAAATGATATATTCTTCAGTTGGGCGTTTGAAAGACACCATAATGTTTTAAGCTGGTATATTAGGCCACTCTTTATTATACCGATAGTAATATTTGCTTTCAAA
>CAYUZC010000134.1:4900-5883 GCA_964449525.1 uncultured Ruminiclostridium sp. | reverse complement strand
TAAACCGAAAATCGTCTTTTTCTTTGATGAGGCACATTTATTGTTTGAAGATGCTCCGAAGGTCCTCCTCCAAAAAATCGAACAGGTGGTGCGCTTAATACGTTCAAAGGGTGTGGGTATATACTTTGTAACTCAAAACCCGGCCGATCTGCCCAATGATGTTTTAGGACAATTGGGAAATAGAATCCAACATGCATTAAGAGCGTATACTCCTTTAGAGCAAAAGAAAGTTAAGGCAGCTGCTGATGCCTTCCGCCCAAATCCGGAATTCAGCACCGAAGAAGTTATCACAAACCTTGCGACTGGTGAGGCGTTAGTTTCTTGCCTAGACACAGAGGGGCGCCCATCAATTGTCCAGAGAGCATATATCCTTCCTCCCCAAAGCTCATTCGGCACATTGGACGATTTGACGAGGAGAGGAATAATAAACAATTCGTCTTTGGGAGAGAAATATGATACTAGCATAGATCGAGAATCCGCTTATGAAATATTACAAGATAAGGCACTTAAAGAGCAAGAGCTGTCACAAAAGGAGAAAGAAAATCGAAAAGCACCCGGAAGACCAAAAACATCCCTTGTTGAAAAGGCTACAAACTCTGCCGTAACTGCAATAGGCCGTGAATTGGGAAGAACTATATTTAGGGGGATATTAGGCTCGTTTAAAAAGTAGCGGAATATTATCATAAATGTTTGTATATTACTCTACAAAAGGTAAAACAAATTATATAATTAATTGTATTATAATATTAAGGATAAGGCGTATTATTGAAAGGAGTATTATTATGGGACTAATTCAAGCTGCGATTGGTGCGGCAGGTGGAGTATTGGCTGACCAATGGAAGGAATTTTTCTATTGCGAGGCATTGCCTAAAGAAGTCCTGGTGACAAAAGGTAAAAAACGTGTCACTGGGCGCTCTTCAAATACTAAAGGCAATGATAATATCATCTCAAACGGATCAGGCATTGCCGTGGCAGACGGACAG
>CAYUZC010000134.1:1173-4886 GCA_964449525.1 uncultured Ruminiclostridium sp. | reverse complement strand
TTTACCGGTAATCTTAAAGAAAGTATTATTGAGACTTTTAAAGCCATCGGCAGACGGTTTACTTATGGAGGAGACCCCGGTAAAGATCAACGCGTATACTACTTTAACACCAAGGAAATAATCGATAACAAATTTGGTACTCCAAATCCGATCCCTTTCCGTGTTGTTGATCGCAATATAAACCTGGACATCGATGTATCGGTTCGTTGCTCCGGCATATACTCTTACAAGATTGAAGATCCACTTCTGTTCTATACTAATGTGAGTGGAAATATTGAATCCGAGTATACCCGTGATGAAATCGATAGCCAACTGAAAACCGAATTTGTTTCGGCACTTCAGCCTGCATTTGCAAAAATCTCCGACTTACAAATTAGGCCAAGCTCATTACCTGCTCATGCCATGGAGCTTTCTGAAGCAATGAATGAAGCTTTAACAAAGAAATGGTTAAATTTAAGAGGTATTGCAATTGTATCCATCGCTCTTAATCCCATCACTCTTCCCGAAGAGGATGCAGAACTGATAAAACAGGCACAGCGTAACGCTATTATGCGCGATCCTACTATGGCTGCTGCTACCCTGGTCGGTGCTCAAGCAGATGCTATGAAAGCAGCTGCCTCAAACCAAGGCGGGGCAATGACGGGCTTTATGGGAATGGGTATGGCTCAGCAGTCCGGTGGCATGAACGCACAAAACCTTTTTGCTATGGGCCAGCAGCAACCCCAAACACAACCAGATAACCCTCCACAAGCCTCCATTGGTAGTTCAAGCTTGTGGACATGTGAGTGCGGTACCCAAAATTCCGGAAACTTCTGTACCAACTGTGCTAAGCCAAAACCGACTTCTCCTTCTCAGTGGACTTGCTCTTGTGGCACTAAAAACTCAGGAAAGTTCTGTCATAATTGTGGCAAATCAACACCTTCAGATACCATTCGCTACCGTTGCAATAAATGCGGTTGGGAACCGGAAAACTCCGCACAGCCGCCTAAGTTCTGCCCTGAATGCGGCGATTTATTCGATGACAATGATAAGAACTAATCGGATAAGGCTAAAAATGAATAGATTGGAGATGAAGTTGTGCCGGAGTTACTTGAATACAAGTGTCCTTCCTGCGGTGGAGCTATTAATTTTGATAGCAGTCTTCAAAAGATGAAATGCCCCTTCTGTGATACAGAATTTGATATGGAGACTCTCAAAGAATTTGATGAGGGTCTAAAAAATGAGCAACCTGATGAAATGGTCTGGGAAAC
Source organism: uncultured Ruminiclostridium sp. (assembly GCA_964449525.1). Taxonomy (GTDB): domain Bacteria; phylum Bacillota; class Clostridia; order DSM-8532; family DSM-8532; genus DTU059. The sequence continues at coordinate 3,636 of CAYUZC010000134.1, read as the reverse complement.
ACAAGCAGGAAGTCAATGGGATGAGAACGAAGCCTCCGGCATCAATGCCTATGTCTGTAAATCCTGTGGAGGTGAGATTGTCGCTGATGCTAATACGGCCGCTACAAGCTGTCCTTTTTGTAATAACCCCGTAGTTATGATGGGTCAACTATCCGGTGTTTTACGTCCGGATTATGTAATTCCGTTTAAGCTGGACAAAAAGGCTGCTAAAGAAGGGCTTATGAAGCATTTGCAAGGAAAGAGGCTTCTACCGAAGATTTTTAAGGATCAAAACAGAATTGAAGAGATAAAAGGCATTTATGTTCCCTTTTGGCTTTTTAATACTGATGCTAATGCAAATATTCGCTATAGAGCAACAAAAGTTCGTACATGGAGCGATAGCAACTATGATTATACCCAGACCAGCTTTTTTTCTGTCTGGCGTGGTGGTAGTCTCAGCTACGAGAGAGTCCCGGTGGACGGCTCAACAAAGATGGCCGATGATTTAATGGAATCAATTGAACCATACAGCTTTGAGGACGCAGTAGATTTCCAGACGGCCTACCTGGCGGGATATCTGGCCGACAAGTATGATGTTATGGCAGATGAAAGTATTGCTCGAGCAAATGAACGTATCAAGCGCAGCACGGAGCAAATCTTTGCCTCAACCGTACACGGCTATGCCACAGTGACGCCTGAGAGTAGCAATATTCGTTTCCAAAACGGTCTGGTAAGATATGCACTATACCCCGTTTGGTTGCTTAATACAGTATGGGAAAACAAAAATTATACTTTTGCTATGAACGGGCAGACCGGAAAATTTGTTGGTGATTTGCCTATGGATAAAGCTGCATATTGGAAATGGTTTGGTATTCTGGCTGCTGTTTTCGGCACCATTACATATCTACTAACATTTCTTTTTAATGGATTATGAAGGAGGCGAGGTTATGAAAAAAAAGATTGTGATTTTAGTTTTTACTCTCATTTTCTTAATCGCTTCTTTGGTAACGGTGTTTGCCGAGAGAAGTCTTCCCTTATTGGTTGACGATGCTGACCTTCTTACTGATAGCGAAGAAAATTCTATAAATTCAAAGCTGGAAAGAATCAGTGAAGATCAACAATGTGAGGTGGCCATAGTAACGGTATATTCTCTTGACGGCAAAACCGCTACCGAATATGCTGACGACTTTTTTGACTACAATGGCTACGGATACGGAAATGACGACGACGGCATCTTACTTTTAATTAGCATGGAATATTCGGATTGGGCTATGACGACTTACGGTTTTGGGATCACTGCTTTTACTGATAAGGGTTTAGACTATATGTCCGACGAGTTTTTACCGTATTTAAGCGACGGAGATTATAAAGAAGCATTTTCCATTTACGCTGAGCTTTGCGACGAGTTGCTTACCCAAGCCAATAACGGCTCGCCTTACGGAGCTAAAGGCATTTCTAGATCTTATGATTCTGTAGAAAAACCATTCTCTCCTAAACGTATTCTCATTTCTCTTGGAATTGGCGTGATATTTGCCTTTATTATTACCGGAATAATGAAGGGCAAACTTAAAAGTGTACGGTTTCAGCCCGCTGCGGCAAGTTATGTGAGACAAGACAGTCTAATTATTACAGAAAGTAAAGATCTCTTCCTTTATACAAACGTTAATAGACGCGTGAGACCAAAAAACAACTCCTCCGGTTCAAGTACCCATAGATCCTCTTCCGGGCGCTCACACGGGGGCTCAAGCGGAAGATTTTAGATAAAGAAAAGCATTAATGGACCCCGTCACAAACGAGGTCCATTTTTATACGCTTTTTGGCATCTTTAGGATATCACTTCATTACACCTAATGTAATACCCAAACATTTTGTTCTATGTATTCTCCTATATCATAAAAAACTGATATTCAGGAAAAAGCTTAAATAGTATACTCCAATTTTTCTACACATCATCTACATTTCAGAGATTGACTACTTTTTTCAGAACCTTCTTAACCCAAGCTTCAACATTTTCATTAACCACTCATGGTCTATGTTATCAAAGAAGCTCCTAATATCTGCGTCTACTATGTAGCTGTATTTTTGAGATATTTCTTTGGTCAGATCTTTCACCGCTCGTTGTGCTCCAGTCTTTGGTCTATAGCCATAGCTACATTTCAAGAAGTCCTGTTCGTATATTGCTTCCAATATACTTGCAACTGCTCTTTGAACGACTTTATCCTTTAAAACTGGCAATCCAAGCGGTCTGAGCTTTTTATGCCCTTTCGGTATGTAGACTCGTTTTACCAACTTAGCCTTATACTTCTTGCCTTTTAATTCTTCTGCAAGAGCTTCGAGATTGGCATCAAGATTTTTATCAAAATCCTTTGCCTTTCTTTATCAACCCAGCAGCCGCTTTTTTGTTGATTCCTTTCCAAGCAAGATACAAAGCTTCTTTGTTCAGCAATCCATATAAATTACCAAACCTGTACTTTGGATTATGTT
>CAYUZC010000134.1:0-1163 GCA_964449525.1 uncultured Ruminiclostridium sp. | reverse complement strand
ATGTTTTGCTTTTCTAGCTATTCCCCGCAGTGAGGTTTGCATTATTTCCTCCAGTCCAGCAGTCCGGATAATGTTTCCTTTGCGGGCTGCGTATATTTGTCCACCCCTTTCCCATGTAAGCGGCTTTCCCGATCTCTGAGTACTATGAGTGGATGCGAATTTCTGTTTGCATTGGCCGCCCTCATTGTCGATTGGGTAGACCTACCTACTTTTGTAGGGGCAACAGGATTCCTCCCAAGTTCCTGACATCTCTCTCCATACATGCCACGTGCTTTGACCCCAGCTGACCCTCAGAAATCTCACCTTAAGCGATTCCCTTGTATTGGCTTCACTGACGTTAAACATGTCGCCATCAGCATTTTCCGTTAATGAGGCTGAATATGCTTCAGGAGTTACGGTGCTCCCTATGGCCTATATGGTTCCCTGTGTACGCTTCAACTAACTGTTACCAGCTTCGCTACAACACACGGTATGAGTGGCTAGTTAGGCCTTCTCAGTTAGGACTTTCACCCAACAAGATGATGCCAAGCTTTGCTTGGCGCACTAACGTTCCGGTTTTACGACGCCGACGAACCGGACCACCAGAGCCCTTCCCTTTAGCGGCTCTTGCCGCACGGTGAGACGGTGTGGGCAGTAATGACCCGTAAGAACGCTCGAAGCGTGAAAATTGTGTTGTATATAGTTCCCAACTCCCGAGCAATCCAGACATAAAATTTATAGCTACTTTTTGTTGTTACTTAATTCAATGACCTCGATATTTCCGTCCATATTTATTGTTACCTTAATAGCTTCATCATTTCTAACAATAGCACCATTACTGTTTCCAGACCTAAGAACATATCTCTTTTCTAGTTGAGAGATATCATCATAATCCTCAGACATTTTACCTGATGAAACACTTGTCTCATACGATATTTCCATGTGTTTTACCTTAGGCATCTCTGATAATTCCTTTTTTAAAGTTACAGTTAACACATTATTAACATTGTTTTCATAGTGCAGTGTACTATCCCTTTTAGAAAATGTTTCAGTTGCATTTTACCTTATATTCCGCTTTCCACCTATCATTTTCACCGATATATAGATAATTAATTTTTTTTGCTGAACAACCTGTAATAAATATAACTAATACAAACAATAAGAACATATTAAATAAAATTATT
>CAYUZC010000133.1:0-5883 GCA_964449525.1 uncultured Ruminiclostridium sp. | reverse complement strand
AAAAAGATATTGACGATTTTGCCGGATTAGTAAATAAAATCGAAAAGGAACTTTTAAAGAAAGCAGGAGAAATTTTCCCCGGAGATTATGCTCCTGTAATAACTCCCAAGATAAATTCTGTTTCTCATACAGATACTTTGCCTGATAGTATTCAACATACAGTACATGTAATAAAATGGGGATTTCCGGTTCAGAAGGGCAGACCTATAATCAATGCAAGAAGCGAAACAGTACGCGAAAAGGCATTGTTTAAGCTACCATTTGCTAAGCGTCGCTGTTTAATTCCCGCAAGAGGTTTTTTTGAATGGAAGGATTCTGAAAGCAGTAAAAAACGAATAAAGCACTATATATCATTAATAGATTCCAGGATGATGTATTTAGCAGGTTTTTATTGGTTTTTTAAGAACAAGGAAGGTATTCAGAATCCTTATTTTACAATACTTACAACTGGGGCCAATGAAGAAATAAAAACAATACATGATCGTATGCCGGTTATTATTAATGAAACTAATAAAGAAATTTGGTTAAATGAAAGCTCAGATAACATTTTAATAGATACATTACTAAGGCCTATAGAGAAAGGCTTACTGAATATAAAAGTCTTAGATTAAATTAGAATTCTGTATAAATCTATAACAATGCCGGGTAATATCGATTTAGTAATGTAAAGTCTGTCTTGATGATATCATAAACCGGTATGAAATAGATAAATAAATATTTGAAACGAAGATAAGAGAAGAAGTGTTAAATCCGGTATGAAATTTATGTAGTCTCGAGTAAAAAATATCCCACATTAGACAAAATAAAAATTTTGTACAATACGAGATAGGTGTGATATAATATAAAGTATAAATACTTGTGGGGTTATAAAAAATGATTCTTGATTTTAATGATATGCCTGATATAGTTATTGAGTTTCTAAACTATATGCTGACTATAAAGAATATCTCCAAAAAAACGGTTTCCGAATACCATTATGATTTACGTACCTTTATGCGGTTTATCAAAGTTACAAAACATAATGCTGATGAAAAAAAATTCAGAGAATTACCTGTTAGTGATATTACTCTGGATGATATTAAAAATATCAATTTAACTGATTTATACAGTTTTATGGCTTTTACAAGCCGTGAACTAAATAATACGGCTATTACACGTGCCCGAAAAGTTGCATGTCTCAGATCTTTTTATAAATATCTTAACACTAAGGTAAAACTAATTGATTATAATCCAGCTGCTGAGCTTGATTCTCCAAAACTGGTTAAGAGGCTTCCTAAATACTTGAATTTGGAGGAAAGTATCAATCTGCTTAATAGTGTTAACGGAAAGAAAAATGTCGCCAGAGACTACGCTATATTGGTATTATTTATGAACTGTGGTCTGCGTTTATCTGAACTTGTGGGAATAAATATTAACAGTATTCGTGGTGATACGCTGACTGTAATCGGAAAAGGAAACAAAGAACGAACCGTATATTTAAACAAGGCCTGTCAGGATGCTGTAGAGGCTTATAAAGTTGAACGAGCCAAATTAAAAGTAATAAAGGACCCAAAAGCACTGTTTATAAGTGAACGCAAGGTTCGTATAAGCCCCAAGACTGTTCAATATTTAGTAAAAAAGTATATTCAGGCATCCGGATTAGACCCGGATAAATACTCACCGCATAAGCTTCGTCATACTGCTGCAACCCTTATGTATAAGCACGGAAATGTAGATATACGCGCTCTGCAAGCCATTTTAGGTCATGAAAGCATCGCTACAACAGAGATTTATACACATATAGATGACGAAAAGTTAAGGGATGCTGTAAAAAGCAATCCCCTCTCCTCTATTTCGCCTAAAAACAAAAAGGATAAAAATGTTGAATAATATCAGAATGACAAATGTCATTTACTAAAAAATACGTAATAGCCCTTATAAACTGAATATATATCGGCTTTACTGGCTACCTCAAACGGAGCATGCATAGAGAGTATGGGCACTCCCACATCAATAACATCAACACCAAGATTGGCAATCATCATTGCAATGGTTCCTCCGCCACCCTTATCGACTGCACCTAACTCGGTTATATGCCAGGGTATATTATTATCATTAAAAAGCCTTCTGATTTCGCCCAAATACTCGGCACTAGCATCGCTTGCTCCTGATTTTCCTCTTGATCCGCTAAACTTCATTATTGCGATACCTTTACCCAGATATCCTGCATTTAGCTTATCATGAGTTCCTTCATAATTAGGATCTAAGGCTGCATTTACATCGGCAGAGAGCATTTTTGATTTATTCAGGGAAGATCTGACAAGCCGGTCGGTATATGTTGAATCGGTGCTAAGAGCACAAATATCTGCAATAAAGTTTTCTAAAGCCCTTGATTCGGCACCGGTATTCCCCACACTCCCAATTTCTTCCTTGTCTGTGAGGTAGCAAATAGCCGTATACTCAGGATTATTAATCTCCAAGATGGACATAAGCGCAGGATAAGCACAAATTCTATCATCATGGCCATATGCGCCCACCATACTTCTGTCTATTCCAACATCTCTGGCTTTAAAAGCCGGAACCATCTGGAGCTCTGATGATACAAGGTCTTCCTCAATTATTCCGTACTTTTCATGCAAAAGATTTAGGATATTGCTTTTGAAACGCTCCTTATTATCTTTATCTTCAACAGGCTCAGATCCTAAGAGAACATTCATATTTTCGCCTTTGAAGGCCTCGGTAACCTTTTTCTCCATTTGGTCTTTTGCTAAATGAGGTAATAGATCTGTAATCGTAAACACCGGATCTTTTTCATCTTCTCCTATATTAACTTCAACGCTTGTCCCATCTGCTTTAACGATTATTCCGTGCAAAGCCAGCGGTATTGCAAGCCACTGATACTTTTTTATTCCTCCGTAATAATGGGTTTTAAAGAAAACCATTTCGGTTGATTCGTATAAGGGATTTTGTTTGATATCAATACGTGGGCAATCGACATGAGCACCTATAATCCTAGTGCCCTCCTCGGGAGGCTTATTTCCTATAACCGCAAGTAGCATGAGCTTTTCTTTGAAAATACGATATACTCTGTCTCCCGGTTTGAGCCTAATATTATCAGCTTCATCGAGGTTTATGAATCTATTTTGTTTTGCCAAGATTACGCTTTCTTTTATAAACTCACGTTCGGTTTTTGCTTTATTCATAAAAGTCTTATAGCCATCGCAAAAAGAAACAATGCTACGTTTTTTAAATGTTGAATTATCCCATACATTTATTGCTTTATAATTAAGATCTTTAGAATCTAAATTCTTAATATTCGCAACAGGAGATGAAAACTCAGATTGAATTTTTTTCGGACGTCCTCTCCCTCTCTTTACAGTCTGTATTATAGGGGTGTAATTATCGCCAGAATTCTTTTTTGGCCTGCCTCTTTTCTTTTTCTCACCGGATGATTCTACCATATAAAAAAACTCCTTTTGGTGTATTTTAATATGATTATTATATCACTGTTTTATATAAATAAATCTAAAATGTCATAATAAATGAATATGTAACTATTTGTTTTAATAACTTAACTAAGGCATCAAACAATTTACGGAATAGGTTCCTAATTATGTACGAAGTTTTAATAAAAAATAAAAAAGCCCTAAGAAGGGCTTTTATAAAACATATATAATCTTACAGAATAATGCAGATTAATCCACCGCTTCCTTCGTTTATTATTTTTTGCAGTGTCTCCTGAAGTTTCAGTTGTGCATCTTCAGGCATCTTATAGAGCTTATTTTGTAGACCTTCTGTGATTAGCTCATGAAGCGATTTCCCAAAAATGTTTGACTCCCATAACTTCTCCGGCTTGCCTTCGAATTCTTTTAACAGATAATTAACCAGTTCCTCAGATTGTTTTTCTGAGCCGACCAGAGGTGCAATTTCTGTTTCAATATCTGCTCTTATCATATGTATCGACGGAGCACTGGCTCTTAGCTTAATTCCAAAACGAGTTCCTTGTCTTACAATTTCAGGTGGCTCGAGTGTTAATTCCTCAAGCTTTGGAGTCACAACACCATACCCCTTGGTTCTCACCTCTGCCAAAGCATCCTCTACCTTAAGGTATTCGCTCCTTATTCCGGAAAGCTCCTTAAGAACTGTGAATAATCGCTGTTCTCCGTCAATCTCAAGTCCTGTTTCCTCTTTTACTATGCGATAAAACAAACCGTCGGCAGGCTTGATGTCCATGGTTAATTCGCCTTTTCCCATACGAACATCATTAAGATTTGCTTTGCTTAAAAATTCAAATGTATTAAGCCTGTTTGCGGCATCATAAGTCAATTGCAATGTAGCTCTGTCCATAAAGGAATCCTTAATTGCATTTATCATTTCTTTTCTTAACCAATGTTCACTATCAAGGGACAGAATCCATTCGGGAAGATTAAAGCATATTTCACTTACCGGGAAGTCCATCAAAATACCGTTCATAACCTTATTAATAGACTGAACATTTAGATTTAAACAGTCAACAGGTATTACAGGTTTTGAATACCTTTCGCTTAATTCTTTAGCTAATTCCTTTGTTTCTGACGCGTCTGGAACAGCACTGTTCAAAATAATTACAAAGGGTTTTCCTGAAGATTTGAGTTCCTTTATTACATTTTCTTCAGATTCCTGGTATTCAGCTCTTGAGAACTGCGTAAATGAACCGTCAGCAGTTATCATTACACCTATGGTTGAATGATCTTGAATAACCTTTCTGGTACCGATAGCAGCCGCCTCATCAAAAGGAATCTCATAATCAGACCATGGAGTTTTAACCATCCGCGGCATTTCATCTTCCATATGTCCAACAGCGCTTTTTACCATGTAACCAACACAGTCTACTAACCTAACATTAAAATTTATATTGTCTTCCATTGTGATAGCTACCGCTTCGTTAGGGATAAATTTGGGCTCTGTTGTCATTATCATTCGTCCAGATGCGCTTTGAGGCGTTTCATCAATCGCTCTTCCTCTATCGTATGGATCTTTGATATTGGGAACAACAAGAGTTTCCATAAACTTTTTGATAAAGGTAGATTTACCTGTTCTCACAGGCCCCACAACTCCTATGTATATATCTCCCTTTGTCCTTTCGGCAATATCATTATAAACGCTGTATAAACTCTCCACAGCCAATCCCCCTTCAGTATCTGTCGGTACATGCAAGATGCATGACCACTTCGGTCAGTATAAGTATATTGGACGTTAGGCCAAGATATTCAAAAAATTAATAAATTTTATTTTAATATTTATTAATAATCATAAAACATCAAATCTTTGAGAAGACTAAATTTAAACTATAAATTAATGGAGGTGTATTTATGCAACAGAACAATCAGCAAATGCAGCAAATGCAACAGGGGCAAGCCATGCTTACAAGCAAAAATCTGACCATATTGGAAGATATGTTAAACTATGAATCACTAAACCATAAAAAACTTGACATGTATTCTCAGAACTGTAATGACCCACAATTAAAAGATATTTGCAATAAAGCTGCTCAACTTCATAAACAACATTTTAATATGCTGTTTAACTATTTGAATTCTCATAATAAACCTGCACAACAACAATAAGGAGGTAGAGTAATGCAACAACAAACAAATAATTTAACTGAGCAGGAAATAATGAATGATGCATTGAGTAGCGAAAAACAAATAATAAGTGCTTACGGAACCTTTCTTGCAGAATCAACCTGTGAAAATTTGCGTTCAGAAATGTCAAAGATTATTAATGATAAACAACAAATACAATTTGAGATTTTTGATACTATGAAGCAAAAAGGTTGGTATAATGTTAAGAATGCTAATTTGAATGATGTTCAGACGGCTACTCAAAAATTTCAAACCATGCAACAAAATATGCAACAATAAT
>CAYUZC010000132.1:0-5886 GCA_964449525.1 uncultured Ruminiclostridium sp. | reverse complement strand
TTACTACTTCTTCAATGTTCTTGCATATTCTAAAATCCGGACTGATTTTAAAACCCAACTTTTTAAGAAAATATAAGGCTTCGGAATGGATATCAAAGCTTATTCCATCAGCTCTTTGTATATTAAAAACAAAAATATCTAATTTCCTTGAGGCCGTAACAGAAGGCTCCAATTGTCTTAATGAACCTGCCGCAGCATTCCTGGGATTCGCAAAGAGCTTTTGTTCCGTAGCTTCCTGCCTATCATTTAAATCTAGGAAATCCTTTTTTGCCATAAATACCTCGCCACGTACTTCAAGGTAAGGTAAAATCATACCTTCGGGTATCGATAATTTTAGTGGAATAGACCGTATTGTCTTTAGATTATTGGTGACATCTTCTCCGATTTCGCCGTCTCCACGGGTGGAGCCTCTTTTTAAAAAACCATCTTCATATTCCAGAGAAACCGAAAGACCGTCTATTTTCTTCTCAACAATATATTCAATAGTATTATTGCCTATAGTATCCTTAACACGACTGTCAAAAGTATAAAGCTCATCTATTGAGAAAACATCGTTCAGACTTTCCATCTTTACTTCATGAGCAACCTTTGTAAAAGCGTCCTCAGCTTGGCCTCCTACTCTCTGAGTGGGAGAATCTGCCGTTATAAAGTGAGGATTTTTCTCTTCTAAGTCCAAAAGTTCGTGGTAAAGTTTATCATATTCATAGTCATTAAGCTCGGGGTTGTCTTCGACATAGTACTTATGGCTGTGATAATTTAGAAGCTCCCGTAATTCCGTTATTCTCTTTCCCGTATCCATATGTTGTCACTCCCCGATTTCCTTGAATACATACATATCGCCTTCATTCTCAAAAACACCTATTTCTGCCATAGCTTTCTCAATGCCGTCTACGATTCCCCGCGCTGTATTTTCCTTGAACTCATCTGAAATCAAACGCTCGAAGTCTCCCGGATTGGTTATATAGGCCGTTTCAACCAATACCGCAGGCATCTTGGTATTTCTTACAACAGCAAGTCTTATATCACCTTTCATAAATCTGAATGTCATGCCGTTGGCTGCAGAAACCGAATCCCTCATAATTTCAGCAAAGCGTTGCTGGGTAAAATCAGTATATACCTCATGCTTATCTTCAAAATAGTAAATCTCCATACCATTTACACCCGCCGCACCTTTATACTTCAAGTCATAGGCATTTACATGGATGCTGACAAAGAGAGAGGCTTTTTGCTCGTTAGCAAGGCTCCAACGAGCCACCAAATCCGCCTCACTGTCGTTAACCACCAGCTGCTGATCAATCTCCCGGGTGAGCATGGAGTTAATGCCCTTATCGTCAAGGATCTTTTTTACCCTTTTAGAAATATCAAACACAATATCCTTTTCCATCACACCTGTTTTCTCAAGCCATGTGCCCCCATCAAGTCCTCCATGACCCGGGTCAATCATAACAAAAAATGGTTCCATAGTTTTTCCTTCAGGAACAGGGTACGGAGTCGGAGTTGGCTCCGGGGTTGGTATTGGAGTGGATACAACTGCCGTTTCAGTGGGGTTTAAGCCATAGTCGCCGTTATTATTGCTTTTGATTTTTCCGAGTATTACAAGAACTGCTGTAACGGTTAGTAAAAAAACCAGAATAACAGCCGTAAATCGAGTAATATTTTTTATTCTATAACGGGATTTATTCTTAGGAAATTTAAAAGAGGAATATTTCATTAGTCCACAACTCCATCAATTACTGTATTAACAATAATACACTAATTCATAAATAAATAACAGTGGGAATCGAATAACAGTAGCCCTCTTAATGTCTTCGGGACTTATTGTAGAAACCTGTCTACGTCTTTAGGACCGATGTTTTCATGTAACGCCATGTTAATACCGTTTGCCACAAGATTGGATAGATAATCGACGATATCATCGGTGTCCTTGGGTGTCACGACTAAATTTCCCGAATAGGGCTCCAGTAGCTCAATTATCATACGATATTTTTCGTCTCTGTCAATCTCCATCAGCATCTTGTAAAAATCACTACCTTGACCCGCCTGCTCCATCATATTGTCCATAACAAGATCAAGGACATCGCTTGCCATGGTTGCTGCGTCTACAACTGTAGGGACGCCTATTGCTATAACCGGAATCCCGAGAGACTCTTTGGTAAGCGCCAACCTTTTATTGCCCACACCGGAGCCCGGGGCTATCCCCGTATTTGCCAATTGAATTGATGAGTTAACCCTGCTCATACTTCTGGAGGCCAATGCGTCAATGGCAATCACCAACGAAGGCTTTACGTTATCCACTATACCTTTTATGATATGTCCAGTTTCTATTCCTGTTATGCCCAGAACACCTGGTGAAATAGCACATACTGATCTCTCTGTTTCATTCACTTCTTTTGGAAGGTATTCGTATATGTGCCTTGTTACCAATACAGATTGTGCTACTTTTGGCCCTAGGGCATCAGCCGTTACATTCCAATTACCTAATCCTACAATCAAAACCGTATCTTTTTTATCCAGATGAATGAGGCTTTCCAATTCCCTTGCCAGCATCCGGCATGACTTCTCATACAGGTCCCTGCTCTTTTCGCTCACCTTTGGAATATCCATGGTTATATAACTTCCTATCGGTTTTCCTACCTTTTGCTCACCCTCTTCTGTGTCCACATGAACTCGAGTAATTGCCACATCACTGTCGCCGTCGTTTTCAATTCTTATTCCTTCGCCAAGTCCGCTATCCCGTGCTCTGGTCTGCGCACCGCCACCGACAACTCTTGATTCATCTGCCATATCAGTTCTTATTACACGTGCGAATCTATCCATTATTAAACCTCCAGATATTTAATCAAGTCCTATTATTGACAAAACCGGAGGTTTCATTCACTAATTGTCCCCTTGTGTTTTTATGATTTCCAATTTTCAAGTTGGTTTTTGATCTTTTCAGCTAATTGAATTCCTATACCCTTTACCTTTGCAATATCCTCCACGCTGGCTTCTTTAAGCCCCTTGGCAGAGCCGAAGGTTTTTATTAGCTCTTTTTTCCGAACGGGACCTACTCCCTCAAAATCATCCAGCACCGACTTTTGTATGCGCTTTTTTCTAAGGTTTTTATTATATTGGAGTGCATATCGATGTGCCTCGTTTTGGACGGATGCTATAAACCTCAATATATCGTTGTCCCGGCTCAGCTCTATTCCGGTAATTCCATTTACCAAGCGATGGGATCTGTGTCTATCATCCTTTGCCATGCCCCAAACAGGAACGTCTATGCCTAAATCTGTCATAACCCCTTTTACCGCACTTACATGCTGAGCACCGCCGTCTACCAGTACCAAGTCAGGTAATTCTCCAAAGACTTTATCCTTTGCTCCTGCCAAATAACGGTTAAATCTTCGTAGCAGAGTCTCCTGCATACTCCCGTAATCGTTTTGTTCTGTTATTACCTTCATCTTAAAGCGGCGATAACTCTGCTTGTCCGCCTGTCCGTTACGGAACACCACCATAGAAGCAACAATTTCAGTATTCCCTGTATTTGATATATCATAGGCTTCTATTGTTTTAGGCATATTCTCTAATTTTAGTGTTTCCTGAAGCTTTTTTATAACCTCAATGGATTTGGCCTGTGTAGCCAGGACATTCCTTTGGTAGAGCTCCAATTCTTCCTTTGCATTCTGCTCGGCTATATCAATAAGCTCTGCTTTAGCCCCTCTTTGAGGCACAATAAGAGTTACCCTATTACCACGCTTTTTTGAAAGCAACTCAACTAAGGCAGCCTTCGATTCAGGTTCAAACTGAATGGCTATTTCCTTTGGAATCTCAGGATTTGCCTCATAGTATTGAATTATAAATGATACTATTGCCTCACTGGGAGATTCCGCCCCCATACCTTCAAGTACAAAGGCTCTTTTGCCTATTAGCCTTCCACCCCTTATAGCAAGAACACTGGCCGCATAATGCCAATCATCGGCATAAAGAGCTATAATATCCCGCTCGTCCATTTTAGTTGAATAAACTGATTGCTTTTTGTACAACTCTTTTATACTTTTTATTCTATCTCTTATAACCGCTGCCTTTTCAAACTTCATTTGCTCTGACAACCTGTTCATTTCAATTTCAAGCATATTGATTACATCATCATGCCTACCATCTAAAAAAGCCACAGCATTTTTAGCAATCTCATCATATTCTTCACGAGAAACATTTCCTGAGCAGGGAGAAGAACACAAGCCAATATGATAGTAAAGACAAGGTCTTTGCTTCTTTTCATGGGATATGATTCTCTTACATGTTCTGATGGGAAATAATCGTCTTAATACTTCTATGGAATCTTTTACAGCTGACATCTTGACAAAAGTCCCGAAATATTTCGCCCCATCCTTTTCAACCCTGCGTGTTATCTCAACTCTGGGAAATTCATCCTTAGTTGTGATTTTAATATGAGGATAGGTTTTATCATCCTTTAGCAAAATATTATACTTTGGTTTGTGTCTTTTTATCAGGGTGTTTTCTAGAATCAGGGCCTCTTCCTCTGTATGAGTCACAATATACTCAAGGGAATCAACATTTGATACCAGCATCGAGGTTTTGGAATCACGGTCTTCCCTATGCTGAAAATACGACTTTACACGATTTTTAAGAACCTTTGCTTTTCCAACATATATTATGGTTCCTTCAAGATCGCGCATTATATAAACTCCCGGTGAATCGGGAAGATTCTTAAGTGTTTCGTCTATTGAAGCCATTTTTTCAACTCCTTAAAGCCTCATGTACTAGTAAGAAAACTTAGTTGGCACTATATTAAGAAAAAAAGCCGGCTTTAAGCCGGCTTACGAAGACAAACATTAATCTACCATTCCATTATTGGCAAAGGACTCAAGTTCACTTAAAGCAGTTGACTCATCCCTGCCTTCGGTAATAATGGTAATATTATCTCCGGGACTGATTCCCAAAGATAAAAGCCCAAGTAAACTTTTTGCGTTAGCTTTACGTTCGCCCTTTTGAATCCAAATGTTCGCCTCATAGCTTGAAGCCTTTTGTATTAATCGTGCTGCCATTTTTGACTCAAGACCTGTTTTACTGAAGATTGTGACTTCCTTAGATATCATATTGTATTTCCTCCTGGACTTTACCAAGTATAACCATATTCTTAATTCTCATTATATCCTATTTTTCTAAAACCATCAAATTGCAAACAAACATATTATACAATAGGAATCAGAAAATTTAAAGTCGTTTTTACCGATTCGTCAGTTTGCATTAAGTTTTATCCAACCTTTAAGAAATAATATGAAATTTTAATAACCGCTAAGTAGATATGTTCCTAAATCTAAAACAAAATTCACATTCCCCTATTGATTTTGGTACAAATGCCCTATTTCTTAATGAGACAATATAAGTTATGATATTCTTGGGTGGTTATGTGAAAGAAACTAATATGCTACATTATTTAACGCAAACAGGCAAGGCAATACCGGTTAGTATAGCCAAAACCTTCAGCGGCAGGTTTTGGGGCTTAATGGGCAAGAAAGAAGGCACATACGGCCTTTTGCTTTCTCCATGTAATTCTATCCATACTTTGTTTATGCGATACACTTTAGATGCTCTTTTTTTGGATAAGGATGACAAGATTGTTGCTATAAAGAGATTCATCAAACCTTTTTCATTTGTCCCATCGGTTCGGAATGCAAAAAATGTTCTTGAATTTCCATCCTCTCTTCAAGCATCGGCATTTTTGAATATAGGAGATCAAATAACTTTTTATAAAAATCTTGAATAGTGTAAAGACGCTTATGTAACGGGAAAGCAAAGCATTCCCCACAAGCGCCTTTGATTGATAGATTTTACAAACGTTTTACTATAGTATTTGTTATACACTTCTGAGGACAAACTGCA
>CAYUZC010000131.1:0-5888 GCA_964449525.1 uncultured Ruminiclostridium sp. | reverse complement strand
AGCTGTTCATCGTTCTGAGCATAAACATCCTGTCCGCTCATGTAAACCTTGCCGCTGGAGGGCTTATCAACCCCGCCTATAATGTGTAATAAGGTAGATTTTCCTGAACCCGAAGGTCCCATTATTGCTAAAAACTCGCCTTTTTTCACCGAGAAAGTGACATCGTCTAATGCCCTTACCATATTTTCATCTTTACCATAAAACTTTGAAAGATCTTCAATCCTTAGTATTTCCATTTTCTTTTTTCCTCCGAATTACAATGGACTATTTTAAACAATTATATCGATTCAAAGTGACACAAAGGTGACTCAAAAATAACAAAAGCGTCACTATTTATAAAACCGCAATGTAAACCTAGCTCCGCCTTCCATTGCATTTTCAGCTTTTATAGTGCCGTTTTGACTAACAATGATCATTCGTGCCAGGGCAAGTCCGATGCCGATACTCTGGCTATCGGCATTCTTCCCCTTGTAGAATCTTTCAAACAGATGGGTTAAGTCCTCCTTATCTAATCCGGGGCCACTATCGGTTATTACAAGCTCGGTAAAAAGGGCATTTTCAAGAGCGGTAATTGTAGTCTTACCTCCTCTTTGAGAATGCTCCATACAATTTTTCAATATATTCCCCACAGCTTCAACAGTCCATGACAGATCGCCTACAAATGATTCGTTCCCTGCTATCTGTGTATGGATTTCCTGTTCCCTAAGTTCTAATGAAATCGCAATAGGGGCAACTGCGCGACTAATTAACTCTGAGACAATAATTTTATCTTTTTTAAGCTTAATTGTTCCTGCATCCAGCTTTGAAATCTTTAAAAGCGTTGTAATTAGCCAATCTATGCGTCCTAAAAGAGTTTCTAACTCATTGTGCATCTCTTTTTTTCTCTCTTCGGATAAACCGGGCTTTGTAAATAGTGAAATTATAATATTTATTGAGGTGAGTGGAGTTCTTATTTGATGTGAGATATCAGCAATAGAATCTGCTAAATACACTTTATCCTGTTTTAAGGAAGAAGCCTGCTCTCTTAGCTGAACGGTAAGCTTTAATATTTCACTTTGTAAAATTGATAATTCCCCTTCGGAAAATTCGCCTAAGTCAATAGATTCCTTACCGTGAAGAATTTGATCAATTTCTCTTCCCAATTCGGCTAGTTTTTTATACCGTCTAAAAGTAATATAAAAATGCAAAACAGTAAACAGCGCTGATACGATTAGCGCTGTGAATCCATAATTGTATCCAAATAAAAAGCCTGTAATAGTCAGAATAAGTATTAAAATAATATGGAGTATAAGACTCTTTTTAATCTCCGGGTTTCTAAAAAAGCTCATTTAATCACCGACCTTATATCCCAGGCCACGAACGGTCTTAATAAAAGTCGGATTCTGCGGATCCTCCTCAATTTTATCCCTGAGCCTTTTTATATACACTGTTAGAGTATTATCGTTTACAAATTCCCCTGCGATATCATAGATCTCCTCAAGGAGTTTGTTTCGTGACATTACAACTCCTTTATTATTAAAGAAAACCAAGAGAAGCCTATATTCAAGTGCCGACAAGAAAATTTCTTCTCCGTCCTTCAAGACTATTCCCTTTGCAGTGTCTACCTTGATATTACTTTGCTCTATAATAATATTATGTTTATTGCTCCGCCTCAAAACACTCTTTATACGAGATAAAAGCTCTCTGGGGCGAAATGGCTTACTCACATAATCATCCGCTCCCATGTCAAGTCCTGTAATAATACTATATTCATCTGCTGAAGCAGTCAGAAAAATTACCGGAGTTTGGGAAATTGATCTGGCAGCAACACAAACAGCAAAACCATTACCTTCCTTCAAGGATATATCAACAAGAAGCAAATCATATTTTTTATTTTCGATATTATTTACAGCTTGAGTTTGGCCGGATACCGAGTCAACTTCAAAGCCCTCACCACGAAGATACTCTGTAAGATTATTTACAATACTTCTATCATCTTCAACAAGCAAAATTCTTGCCATGTTATGCCCCTTTTCGGAAAGTATATATCTGTTTTTTTATATTATATCAAAGAATTGTCGACTTATGGTATGATAGATTTATTCTATAATGTCAAAAGTGTCAAGAATGTCAGAAGAACCGTCCCCTTGACACCCGGGAGGCACCATGAAAACCAACAATATTAAGAATATTTTAATTATAGACGGACAGGGCGGAAAACTTGGAAAGCAACTTATTGAAGCCATTAAAACTCGTATTAAAAACATTCAAATAACCGCAATAGGCACAAATGGCATTGCGACTTCCACAATGCTTAAGGGTGGAGCCGATTATGCCGCAACCGGGGAAAATCCAATAATTGTAGCATGTAGAAAGACTGATATTATTATTGGCCCTATAGGGATAGTCATCGCCGATTCTCTGATGGGGGAAATAACCCCTAAAATGGCTACTGCAATAAGCCAGAGCAATGCGCTGAGAATACTCATCCCCGCCAACAAGTGTGACAATATTATTGCCGGAGTTCCGGATCTCTCAATGTCAGCCCTAATTAGTGACACAATAAACAAGCTTACCGAGCTTCTTTCTTCCGATTAACAACGAAAATGCAGGCACCAATATATGGGTAAAGTAAATGTTTATGCGGTATATATTGATTTATGGTGTGCATTATGCTATATTTGAATAAATGCTCGGCATGAAGCCGGCAAACAGAATTAGCTATGGTAAAAACAAACAAATAATTTATATCAGTACCATGAAGGTATTGGTCATCAAAAGATGGCTAATGCCTTTTATTTATTACAAAGTAACAAGAATCCCGGGCACCCATTCGCAATCTCTGATTGCGTTAATGGGTGGGGTTCTTATTTTAAGGAGAGAATTTTATGACATCAAAAACCAAAAGAATTACTTTTGCAGGCATGTTTCTTGCGTTGGCACTATTGCTTCCCTTCCTTACAGGACAAATTCCTCAGATTGGCAATGCTTTATCCCCAATGCATATCCCGGTGTTGCTATGTGGCTTTGTTTGTGGCGGTCCTTTAGGCCTTGTTATAGGCTTTATCGCACCATTACTCCGTTTCATGCTTTTCGGAATGCCTCCAATTATCCCAGTAGGTATACCCATGGCCTTTGAACTGGCTACTTACGGCCTTGTGGCAGGGCTTCTTTATAAAATGTTGCCAAAGAAAACTCCCAATATTTACGTATCATTAATAATTTCAATGCTTATCGGAAGGATAGTAGGAGGAATCGCAAAATTTGTTTTAGTTACTTATTTTATTCCAAACATACCATTTGGATTAGCCATATTCTGGACAGATTATTTCGTGAATGCTATCCCCGGTATTATTGTACATATAATACTCATCCCAATTATAATAATTGCCTTAAAGAAGGCTAAGTTGATGTTTAATGAATGATTCGGAAATGATTTTAACCCAACATGCAATAAAATACTCATTGATTGAACCGTGTGATGCTGTCAAACTCATTTATCAAAATGAGTTTGGCGGTGGCCATCTTATTACCGACAAAGAGGCTAGTTTGAGCCACCTTGAAAAGGAATACAAATTAGTAATTCAAAGTGATGACATTCCTTTACTTGAGGATATAGGTAACGGCATTGTAAGAGTAAACCTAGCTGCTATGGATGCTAACGACTTTACTGTAAAGAAGCTAAACGACACCTTTGTTAATTCATCGAACATAATACATGGAACAAAAGAATCCTTTATTAATAAGCTGAATATATTAGACAATTTAACCCCAAAAGGTATATTTGCATTTGATGAATTTTCGTTACATGCCTATCTTAATGATTATGAAAGCCTTGGTTACCCTCTAGTTTCACATAGTAAGATTTATAGAGATGCATATAAACCTGCTTATAGAGTAGTCTGCAAAAAGTTGATGCTTGAATCTGTAGTCTAACTACTACATTAACCTTTTCTCAAGCTATTTAACACTATATCAGTATCCCTAAATGATCTAGAAGAATCTTTAATCCAAGAAGGATAAGGATTATTCCTCCTGCCAGCTCAGCCTTAGACTTATACTTTGTTCCGAATATACAGCCCGCCTTTACCCCTATAACAGACAGTGTGAATGTGATAATACCAATGAAGCCTACGGCAGGTAAAATATTTACTTTTAAAACTGCAAATGTGATACCGACTGCTAATGCATCAATACTTGTGGCAACAGCCATTGGAAGCATCACCTTAAATGCGAGGGATTCGCTGTTGACATCACAATTGTCACCTTTTTTAAGTGATTCACGTATCATATTAATACCGATTATAGCCAGTAATACAAAGGCTATCCAATGGTCGTATGTGGCGATTGACGCCTCGAACCTTGAACCCAAAAAGAAACCTATAAGTGGCATAAACGCTTGGAAACCACCAAACCACAGTCCTACCGTGCCAGCTTTTTTAAATGAAGAATCGTTCATTGCCAGTCCCTTACAAACAGAAACAGCAAATGCATCCATTGAAAGTCCAACAGCAACAATAAATAATTCCAGAATGGTCATTTAACTATTCTCCCTTTAGTGCAAAAAATCAGGTACCAACTGCACCTGATGATTAATCTCTTTTGACACAGGTACAGCTGTTGCTATACATGAGTCTCATTCATTAAGACAAACCAGACTAAAAAGCCGGTATGTTGGCTTGCCACGCATAGAAGCGCAAACTACTCCCTCAAGAAATCTACTGTATAATATCATATGCGCCGGATTAATACAAGCATCATATTTTGCACAAGCTAAGTAGCCTGAGATAGTAATTCCTACCCCGCCACCAATGAAGTGGTGGAAATATGCATTCTCGTTATAGTACAATGGACATGACATTAAGTTATCGACAATAAAGCATGAGGTAAAAATGGACAATTTAGACGCAAAATATATTAAAATGACACAAACTCCTGTTCCCAAACTTGTAATGAATCTCGCTATTCCCAGTATAATCAGTATGGTAATTACCGCTATATATAATATGGCTGATACTTATTTTGTAAGCCAGATTAATACAAGTGCATCAGCTGCAGTAGGTATTTCTTTTTCACTGATGGCAATTGTTCAGGCTATAGGGTTTACTATGGGAATGGGTTCCGGCAACTATATGGCACAGCTTTTAGGCCAAAAAGATGCCGAAAACGCCTCTAAAGTTGCTGCAACAGGATTATTTACCACTTTTGGAATAGGTGTGGTCTTTTCTGTTGTAGGTATAATTTCTCTTAATCCATTGGTACGTTTATTAGGAGCAACCCCAACTATGCTTCCCTATGCTATTGACTATATCCGCTATATATTTCTGGGAATTCCATTTATGATGTCTTCCTATGTGCTTAATAATATTCTTCGTTATCAGGGCAGCGCCTTATATTCAATGTTTGGAATAGGTTTTGGCGGAATTCTTAATATTATTCTTGATCCCATTTTTATTTTCAAGTTCAACATGGGTACAGGCGGTGCTGCATTAGCAACCAGTATAAGCCAGTTTATAAGCTTTTGTCTTCTGCTTTTCGCCTCCGGCAAAGGCGGAAATCTTAAAATAAGGCTTGCAAATTTTACACCCAAACTAAAAGTTTACAAGGAAATTTTAAGAATTGGGATGCCGTCATTTTATCGGCAGAGTCTGGCAAGTATAGCAAGCATCATCCTTAATCAAACTGCCGGTCCTTTCGGCGATGCTGCAATTGCTGCGATGTCAATTATAGCACGTGTCTTCCATCTCGCCTTATCTGCTTTACTGGGCTTCGGACAAGGATTTCAACCCATCAGTGGGTATAACTACGGTGCTAAGTTATATAAGCGTGTTATTGAGGCATTCTGGTTCTGCATCAAGGTTGCCGCTATTGGTCTTACAATAGCCTCCATAGTAGGCTTTATATTTGCG
>CAYUZC010000130.1:0-5896 GCA_964449525.1 uncultured Ruminiclostridium sp. | reverse complement strand
TGTGGGTAAGGAGATGGGCTTAAAAGCAGATGGAGGTATTAAAGATTACAAATCCGCTATTTCTGTAATTGACGCAGGTGGTAGTACAATCGGAGCAAGCGGATCCGTGAAGATTGTTACAGGATTAAAGTAATTTTTTAACCTACTAGTAATTTTTTAAGTAGTCATAATTTTAGAATAGAAGGATTTTTTAAATAAGTTAAAAAGTTCATATTTATATTAAAACATTACAGAATAACAATTGTCATAAATAATGTAACATGTAACTGTAAAACCAAAAACAAATGGGAGGGAATGTTCATGAAAAAGTTTCTGTCAATTGTTCTCTGTATTATCTTTATCTTAAGTGTTTTTTCAGCCTGCGGACAGCCTCAGGCACCTGTGGCATCATCAGAAGCACCAGTTGCACCTGCCAAGTCCTCTGAAGCTCCGGCATCAAAAGATCCCGCACCAGCAGCCCCCGCAACAAAGGAAATTCCACAGGGGTTGAAAATAGGGTACGGTGTTTCAACATTGAATAACGGCTTCCATCAGGCTCATGCAACCTGGGCTGAAAAATACGCCAAGGAGCAATATGGCGCTGATGTTCAGATCTTTGACGGCAATTCAGATGCCAATGTAATGGCTCAGAATTTTGATCAAGCTGTTGCGCAAGGGTTGGATATGGTTTCGTTGCACATATGGGAAGGTGAATCCATCAAATCGGCAGCAGTAGAGGCTGCTGATAATGGAATGATCATTAGTACATACTTTGACAAGATTCCGGGTTTTGCAAATCCTCATGTTATGCCCGGTGAAGCAGAAGTTTCAGAACAGATGGGAATAATCGCCGCAGAACAGTGGAAAAAAGCTCACCCGGATAAGCCAATTGTATTTGTTATGATTGGTTGGCCTGATCATGAAGGAGTAACCATTGGACGTACAGAACCTTTCATAAAGGGTGTATTAAGCGTTGATCCTACAGCCAAGAACTTAGGATGTATGGATGCCAGCAAAGGTGCTGACGCAGCGTTTAAAGTAACTCAAGACTTAATACAGGCAAATCCTGACATCAATATAATCTATTCGGAAGCTGCCGATCTGACAGTTGGCGTATTGCCTGCACTCCAGCAGCTCGGAAGAGGAAAAATGGATAACGGTGTTCCGTTAACAGAAATCCTTTGTAGTGTGGATTGTCCTGAAAATGAGTTAATAGGTTGCTTTGACCCCAACAGCTCTTTAAAAATGTCTATGGGTCTTCCGCCAAAAGAGACAGCAATGGTTAGAATCGATACTATGATGAAGATTTATACCGGAGAGATGAAGCAAATTGACGAAAGTCTTGAGGACATCTACGTTACTAATAAACTTATTGGTTACTGGACTCAGAAGGACGTAAATGAAGCTGTTGAGTGGTATAATGATCAGTTTGGCGCTACTCTTGCAGTACCTACGTACAATTAATAATAAT
Source organism: uncultured Ruminiclostridium sp. (assembly GCA_964449525.1). Classification (GTDB taxonomy): domain Bacteria; phylum Bacillota; class Clostridia; order DSM-8532; family DSM-8532; genus DTU059. Next base: position 4,446 of record CAYUZC010000130.1, on the reverse strand, counting down.
CTGACTTATACTTAATGGCATAAACCTATCGGGAGAAATAGTGATAATTCCTTCCGATAGGTTTTAAGAATGCGCTATGGTATTATGTTTGTCCACAAGAGGGGAGAAGAAACCATGAGCGATAATGTCTTGGAAATTAAAAATCTTGTCAAAGATTTTCCTGGTGTCCGTGCATTGGATGATGTAAGTTTCAATATTAAAAGGAATACAATACACTGCCTTGTAGGAGAAAATGGTGCAGGTAAGTCCACTCTTATTAAAATTCTTACAGGGGCATTTTTAAGAACAGCAGGTACTGTTTATTTAAACGGAAAGGAATATGTTGCAAATAATCCCAAAGAAGCAAAGCAAAAGGGTATAAGCACATTGTTCCAGGAATTAAATGTTGTGGATGAGCTTACAGTAGAGGAAAACCTGACTTTGGGTATAGAGGATACCACCTTTGGATTTCTTAAAAAATCAAAAAAGATAATAAAAATACTCGATGCGCTTTATAGTATTGAGCCCAGTATTGGACCGAAACAAAGGGTGTCAAGGCTCAGTGTAGCAAAAAAACAAATTGTCGAAATAGCCAAGGCTGTTGCCTCGGAATCAGACATTATAATTATGGATGAGCCTACGGCTGCAATATCTGAGAGTGAAATCAAGCGTCTTTTTAAAATTATAAAGGGTCTTAAAGAGAAAAATGTCACCGTTATTTACATATCCCACAGGCTGGACGAAATTTTTGAAATAGGCGATTACGTAACAGTAATGCGAGACGGAAAGCATATTGAAACAAAACCCGTCTCAGATGTAAAAGACAGAGCTGAGCTTATTAAGTTAATGATTGGAAAGACTGTAATTGAATCCTATACGAAAAAAGAAGAGCAGCCAACAGAAATAATTCTTGAAGCACATAATATTAATAACAGTAAACTGCAAAATATATCCTTTAACTTGAAAAAAGGTGAGATAATAGGGTTTTATGGTCTTGTCGGGGCAGGAAAAACCGAATTAGCCCGAGCTATTTTCGGAGCCGATAAATATCAAGGTGAAATAATATATAAAGGCAGACCTCTTGAGAAATCGCCGGATAAGACAATCAAGCGCGGTATTTCATTGGTTCCGGAAGAAAGGCGATCTCAGGGTATCTTTTCTATCCTTACAATCAGAAACAATATTCCTGTCATGAATATGAAAAAAATATCAGATGGGATATTCATAAATAGTCAAAAAGAAATAAAAGCTGCTTCTGAGTATATTGGCAAGCTCAATATTGCTACCCATAGCTGTGAAAAAGAAGTATCGAAGCTTTCTGGTGGAAACCAGCAAAAGGTGGTATTTGCGAAATGCCTTTTTGCCAATACGGATTTGTTGATTCTTGATGAACCCACAAGAGGAATTGATGTCGGTGCTAAGGGTGAAATATATGGGATGATAAGGAAGTTAGCCGAAGAAGGTAAATCCATTATGATGTTCTCCTCTGAGCTGCCTGAAATAGTAAACAATTGTGACAGGATTTTTCTGCTTAGTGACGGAAGCTTGAAGGCTGAAATTGAGAACGGCACCGAAATTGATACTGAAAATATTCTTCATATAGTAACGGGGGGGGAGTAAGCATGCGGACAAAAATTGATTCATGCAAACCAAAGGGCTCGAAGATAAGTAATCTGACTTTTATAAACATTTCAATGCTTGGAGTGCTTGCTGTGGTATTTATTTCGGCTTCTCTCATTGTTCCGAGGTTTTTTGATATAAACAATATATCAAACCTTATTGCTCAACAGGCTGAAATTATTATTCTTGGAATAGGAGTTACTTTCCTGTTAATAACCGGACATATTGATATGTCTGTAGGAGGAATCATTTCTCTGGGAGCAGTTTTATCGGCTTTTCTTTGTCAGGCAAGAGTGACCGGTGGATCAGAACTTGCTTACGGCATGGGAATGAGTTATGGCGTAGCGATTTTTATTACTCTTATTTTTTGTATGTTAATCGGAGCTATAAATGCCTTTTTTATCGTAAAAATGAAGGTTAATTCAGTTGTTGTAACCTTGGGTACAATGGCTTTTTCACGTGGTATTGCAATGATAATAGCAAAGGGAGCACAACGTATCACTGGTCTTCCTCCCGTATTTAAGGAGATCGGTCAGTATACAATTATCGGTACTATAAATATCGCCGTTATTATAATGATAGTTTTTCTGGTCATAGCACTTATCATAGAAAACAAAACCGCATTTGGGAGAAGAATATACCTGATTGGCGCAAACCAGGTGGCAGCAAAACTGTCAGGAATCAAGGTTGAAAGAGAAATCTCATTGCTTTACATAACAAGTGCATTTTTAGCTGGAGTGGCCGGTATTGTAATGGCATCAAGATTTAATGCCGGAAACTGTGCTTTGGGTACCGGCTATGAGTTTGATGCACTGGTAATTTCCGTTTTAGGCGGAACCAGTATTGCAGGTGGTTTTGGATCAGTAGTCTGTGCCGTTGTCGGAGCGTTTATTCTAGGAATACTTAGCACATCCGTCAACATGCTTGGATTTCAGCCGGCAATGCAGATGCTGGTTAAAGGCTTCGTTATAATTGCTGCTATATTGGCTCAGCGATTTGCCTTGGATAAAAGAAAAGTATAATTCGCATAAGATTGAGACGAAAACATTAGCTGATAAGATGAGGAGTTGGACAGAGATGAAAGCTCTAGGTAAGATTTCATGGAAAACTACAGTTATGACTATTTACGTCCTTGGCGTACTAGGATCCATTGTACTGATATTCAGCCTTATTTCGATTAAATTTATTGGTGCACCCAATATAGTAAATATACTCAGACAATCAGTTCCGGCATTGCTTGTCGGCACATCTGTAACATTGCTTATGATATCGGGAAATATAGACCTGTCAGTCGGCGGAATTGTGGGGCTCAGTTCAGTAATATTTGCCATTTGTATAAAATCCGGTATGGGATATCTATGGTCTTCTGTATTGACGCTACTTCTGGGCCTGACTGTGGGTCTCATTAATGGATTTCTTGTTGTTAAAATGCGTATAGTTCCCGTTATTGCCACACTTGCAACTATGAGTCTATCCATTGGTCTCGGCAAATTATTGTCTCCGGGTGGAATTGGATTAATAAAAGGTCTTCCGGAAGATGTAGTAAAGTATGCACGCACAGCTTTTGTCTTAAAGCTTCCGATTGCATTTTATGTTACTGTAATTGTTGTTGGCATACTGGTTGTTATTCAAAAGAAGACTATATTAGGCAAATATTCCGCGGCTATCGGTGGTAACAAAACAGCAGCCGAGCTATCGGGAATCAATACAAAATCAATTGTATGGCTTTTGTACGCAATTGTTGGCGTATTCTCATCACTTGGGGGAATCTCCAGGGCAAGCTTGCTGAGCCTTGGCGATCCTACGACAGGTTCCGGCATGGAGATGGATGCCATGATAGCGGTTGTTCTGGGTGGTACCTGCTATACTGGTGGAGAAGGCTCAGTGTTAAGGACAACAGTCGGTGTACTTATATTAACATGCCTTACAGCCGGAATGCAGGTAATCGGGATTGCTCCATATTGGCAATCATTAGTTAAAGGATTGGTTCTAATTTTTGCTGTGGCCATTAATAGTCTTGTAAAGGAAAAAATTATAGAATAATTTCAATTTAATCAAAAGTAGAAGAAGGGAGATGGTTTATATGGATAAGCTATATGAGGTTCTGGTAAAGTATTATGATGGAGAGGATGTCGCACTGATAAAGTTGCCTGAAGCGGATATTGATGAAACAATACATATGATTATTTCATCGGGTAGGCATGGCAAGCTTTATGTTATTGAGATTGATACATTGATTGGTACATCCCTGGTCAATAACGCTGAAAATGTAATATGCTATTATGATAATCCGGACTTGTCAGATATAGTGGTCAAGAATAACAAGCTTGAGACTAACCCTTGTAACGATACGACATTTTATATTGAGAGAACAAAACAGGAGTTAGTATTTTAAAAAATCTATTATCTTATTTCCCCTATATTTTTTAACAAAAGGTGCTGACTAGTTTTATTATTAGTCAGCACCTTTGCATTTGGAGTAATATTGCCAGGTGTGATGGGGGATTTAATATAATATCCGCCGCCTACACTCTTGCCAACATTATGCTGCTGCTTTATAAGCTCTCTTACTCTTACGCATTTCACCAATACTGTCTATTGATATAGCAATCAACAGAATAAGTCCCCTTGCAAACTCCTGCCAGTAGGCATTGACGTGCAGAAGAATTAATGAACTTGAGATTAGATAATATAGACAGATTCCCAGTATTGATCCAAAAACTGTTCCTTTTCCTCCGCTCATACTGGCGCCGCCTATAACCGCTGAAGCAATTGCAGTCATTTCAAGGCCGACACCGAAATTTGGTGTTGCCATACCGAACCTTGCCATGAATATAATTCCTGCCA
>CAYUZC010000129.1:0-5896 GCA_964449525.1 uncultured Ruminiclostridium sp. | reverse complement strand
ATTAACATAAATATACTGGTATTTTTGTGCAATTTGTTTTATAATATTCAAGTATATTTATTATACATATAATTGATAAATCTTTGTCAATTATTTACCCCCCTAATATACTCTATTAATTTAAAGGGTACCTCGATAAATCGAGATACCCATCTTTTTTTTGAAGGTCGTTACACTGTTTACAAGGAGCGAAGCGACGCAAGGAAACAGTAGTAACACCCATGCAAGACTTGCCCAAGAAGGCAAGCGCCAGCGAAGTCTGATTGGTAGCAAGTTACTAATTACTGCTGAAGGTCGCTCTCCTCTTCTGAAACTTCCTCATCTATTTCATCACTATCATTCATATCAGCAGGGATCCTAGTTAATGATACTACTCTGTTTTCTTCCGAAGTACGCATTAGAGTTACACCTTGGGTGACTCGGCTCAGAATACTTATACCATCCACATGCATTCTTATAATAGTGCCATCAGATGAGATCAACAATAGATCATCATCATCCGAAACCGACATGGCGCCTACCAATGAACCGGTCTTATCCGTGACTCTATATGTCAGGACACCCTTTCCACCTCTATGTTGAACCTTATATTCATCCAAATCGGTTCGTTTACCGAAACCGTTCGTAGTTACAACAAGGAGTGTGGTGTTTTCAAAATAAGGCACCATAGATATAACTTGATCATTTTCATCCAATCTAATACCCATGACTCCCATTGAAGTTCTGCCCATTGGCCTGGCGTTCTTCTCACTAAAGCGTATTGACATTCCATTCTCGGTTACAAGTACAATGTCGTATGATCCGTCCGTTAAACGAATCCCTATGAGTTCATCGTCTTCTTTCAGCGTAATTGCAGCGATGCCACCCTTACGGATATTTTCATACTGCTCCAATGGAGTCTTTTTAATCATACCCCGCTTTGTGGCCATAATAAGATACATATCCTTTTCATCGCCATGTATCTTGATTCCTGCGGTTATTTTCTCATCACTGTCTAACTGGAGAAGATTAACTATAGCAGTTCCTCTGGCTTGGCGACCTGCTTCGGGAATCTGCCAAGCGCGTATTTTATAAACCCTTCCCTTGTTTGTGAAGAACAAAAGATATCTATGGGTAGAGGTTATAAACAGATCCACCGCAAAGTCATCCTCCCGGGTAGTAAGACCGGCAATCCCTTTTCCTCCACGTCTTTGACTCTTATAGGTATCAATCGGTGTACGTTTAATATAGCCAAAACGAGTAAGAGTAACTACTACATCTTCATCCTTAATGAGATCCTCCATGTCAATTTCAGTCTCATCTATTGTGATATCGGTTCTTCTTTCATCACCATATTTATTCTTTATTTCAAGAAGCTCTTCACTGATTATTTTATGAACAAGCTCAGGCTTAGAAAGAACATCCTTATAATATGCAATCTTCGTTAGAAGTTCATTATATTCATCCTCGAGTTTTTCACGCTCAAGTCCTGTCAGCCTTCCAAGTCTCATGTCAACAATTGCCTGAGACTGCTTTTCGCTGAAGGTAAAGCGCTCTATAAGTCTTTCTTTTGCTAATGCCTCGGTTCTGGAGCTTCTTATTATACTTATAACTTCATCAAGATGATCATGTGCAATCTTTAAACCTTCTAAAATATGAGCTCTTGCCTCTGCTTTTTCAAGCTCGTATCTTGTTCTGCGTCGGATAATAACCTCCTGATGAAGAACATAATACTTAATAAACTCTTTAAGGTTTAATATCTTTGGCTCAAATTTCCCCTCCGGAGATTGTACGAGGGCCAGCATGTTTGCACTAAATGAATCCTGAAGCTGGGTGTTTTTGTAAAGCTGATTAAGAATTACACCTGCATTGGCATCTCTTTTTAACTCGATAACCATGCGCATACCATCTCTGTCCGATTCATCCCTCAGATCTGAGATTCCTTCAATTCGTTTATCCTTAACCAGATCAGCTATTTTCTCAATGAGACGTGCTTTGTTAACCTGATACGGAAGCTCGGTTACTACAATTTTCTGACGGTTGTTTCCGTAGGGCTCTATATCGGTGACGGCACGAACTACAATTCTACCTCTTCCGGTTTTGTATGCATCACGAATTCCGTTTTTCCCAATTATAGTTCCACCGGTGGGAAAATCCGGTGCTTTAATAATTTCCATCAATTCATCAATTGTTATATCAGGGTTATCAATATACTTAATAATTCCATCTATTACTTCGGTAAGGTTGTGGGGAGGAATATTTGTGGCCATACCTACAGCAATACCTGAGGAACCGTTTACTAAAAGATTCGGAAATCTAGACGGCAATACGACAGGTTCAATTTCATGCTCGTCAAAATTAGGCTTAAAGTCCACGGTATCCTTATTAATATCCCTGAGCATTTCCATGGCTATCTTAGTCAGCCTTGATTCAGTATAACGCATAGCTGCCGGCGGATCCCCGTCTACCGATCCAAAATTGCCGTGCCCATCAACCAAAGGATAACGCAATGAGAAATCCTGTGCAAGCCGCACTATACTGTCATATACAGCTGCATCACCATGGGGATGATACTTACCTAAAACTTCCCCAACCGTAGTGGCACATTTTCTATATGCCCTTTCGGGAGTAAAGTTTAGTTGGTTCATGGCATAAAGAATTCTTCTGTGAACCGGCTTTAAGCCGTCCCTAACATCAGGAAGAGCACGATCCACGATTACACTCATGGCATAATCGATAAAGGATTGCTTCATTTCTGCTTCAATATCAACCGGTATAATTCGGTTTAGATTTGGATTTTCTATGTTTCCGCCGTTTTCGGACATTTATTATGCTTCCTTTCATTACCATACAATAAAATATTGTATCCATTTTTTATAAACGTACCATATCTATTTTAATAAACAATTCGAACAATGTCCATCTTTAAAAAAAGACCCACCTTTTATGGCGGGTCAAAATGGAGATCGCAGTTATTTCTAATGATTCTCTTTATTGGGCTTTCTTTAGATCCTCCTTTTTTGGTATACGAACTATAAATTCCAAGAATTCGCCCCGGTCAATCTGTGCAGCCCGGGCATTGACACCTGATCTTTTCATGGTATCAATTGCTTGGCGTATGGTATTTACAAAAATTCTTATATCTTTTATGGACTTCGTCACACGTCCCTTATACTCATCTGATTTAGCAGGATTGCAATACTTATCCAAGGCTTTTTGAACAAGCTCTTCCGTTTTTCTTACGTTCAGACCTCTGTCACAAACCTTTTGCAATACTTTTAATTGTATCTGTTCCTCTTCTATTTTTAAAAGCGCTCTGGCATGTCTTTCGGTAAGACCGTTATCGGATAATATTTTCTTAATCATTGGCGACAACCTGAGAATTCTAATTTTATTAGCGATTGTAGATTGACTTTTCCCAATCTTTTGAGCTAATTCTTCCTGGGTCAGTCCATGCTCTTTTATTAAATTACGGTAGCCCTCTGCCTCTTCCATGTAACCCAGATCTTCTCTTTGGAGGTTTTCAATCAAAGCCATAATAGCTGAATCGTCTTCACCGACATCAACTACTATTGCAGGGACCTCCTTGTGTCCGGCCATTGCGGCTCCCCGTAACCGTCTTTCCCCGGCAACAAGCTCATAATGTGTGTTATTTATCTTTCTTACATTAATGGGTTGGATAACGCCATATTGCTGAATTGACTGGCATAGCTCGTCCATAGTAGAATTGTCAAATTTTCTTCTGGGTTGATATGGATTTGGCCTTATTAAATCAATAGAAATCATCGTTATCTTTTTTTCTTCTGATTTCTTTTCTTCGTATTTTCTCTCTAACCCAGGAAATCTTATTCTTGTAGCAATCATAGGGCACCTTTCCTTTCATTCTCTTTTGTGTATCAGAACATTTTACATCAATAAAAGTATTCGCCCTTTGAATGCATCATCCTTTTTTTATTTTAAAAAATATATCGCATAAAACCTTATATACAGCGACTTTCGCCATTATTTGATTGGCTGTTTTGTCGGCTTGCCACTTTTTCTGGGATAATTTGTTGGTGTTTGTCGAGACTTTTTTATTATTATAACGCATCTTTCATTATCATTACGGGGCAGGTTAAAAGATTTAACTTCATCTATCTCCCCGCCCAATATATCAAGAGCTTTTTGTGCTTCTTTAATCTCCTCCACAGCATCAGGCCCTTTCATAGCGATAAAAAGGCCCCCTATTTTAACAAAAGGCAGACAGTATTCCAATAAAACCGATAGATTAGCAACTGCTCTTGCTGTTACTACATCAAACTGTTCTCTGTATTTTTTATTAATACCAAAGTCCTCTGCCCTGCCGTGGACAGATACTATATCTTTTAGAGCCAAGCTATTACATACTTCATCAAGGAATTTAACTCTTTTATCAAGAGAATCTAACAGGGTAACCCTCAGGTGCTCATTTATTATTTTTAGAGGAATACCCGGAAAACCTGCTCCGGTTCCTACATCTATCAGAGTCCTAGCTTTATCTGGAATGAGATGTGCAATTGAAAGCGAATCTAAAAAGTGCTTAATCACAATATCTTCCGGATTAGTAATCGCTGTAAGATTTATTTTCTTATTCCATTCCAATAGCAAATCAGTGTATAAGGAAAACTTATTTACCTGTTCATCAGTAAGTTTAATATCAAAATTCTCAGAACCCTCTTTTAACAAGTCTAAATCGTGCTCACTCAACATAGCATAATCATTCCTAACTAAAATTTTCTTTAATTTTTTCTTTTCCTGCTTTCCAAATAAACCAAAAGTACCGATATATCAGCAGGAGATACTCCCGATATTCTTGAGGCCTGTCCTAGAGAGTGGGGCTTTGTTGAATTAAGTTTCTGCCTCGCCTCTAGGCTTAAGCCACGAATTTCTGTATAGTCAATATCTTCAGGCAAGCGTCTTTCCTCCATGCGCTTAAACTGATCAATCTGATTCATTTGTCGTTTAAGGTAGCCCTCATATTTAATACTTATTGAAACCTGCTCGATAATCTCTTTTGAGAGATTGGCTCCTTGGCCGATTTCGTTTAAAAAAGTGTACTCAATCTCCGGTCTTTTTAAAAGCTCATACAGTTTTATTCCGGAAACAATTTTAGTACTGCCGTGTCTAACTAAAAAATTATTAATAATTTCGTTTGGCGGAATTATTGTATTTTTTAGACGCTGTACTTCTGATTCTATCAATTTAACTTTCTCAACAAAACGGTTATATCGCTCAGAGCTTACCAGACCTATTTCATGACCAATTGGAGTCAATCTTAAATCAGCGTTGTCCTGTCTCAAATAAAGTCTGTATTCAGCGCGGGATGTCATCATACGATAGGGCTCATTGGTCCCTTTTGTAACCAAATCATCTATCAAAACGCCTATATATGCTTGCGAACGGTCTAAAATAAGAGGTTCGCGATTTTGTAATTTCATAGTAGCATTTATACCTGCCATAAGTCCTTGGGCTGCCGCTTCCTCATAACCGGAGCTGCCGTTAATCTGACCGGCAAAAAACAATCCTTCAATACTCTTGATTTCAAGGGATAATCTAAGCTGTGTAGGATTAATACAGTCATACTCTATTGCATACGCCGGTCGCATCACAGAGACATTTTCCAACCCAGGCAATGATTGCATGATCTTCATCTGAACATCTTCCGGCATGCTTGTAGAAACCCCTTGCAGATACATTTCCATTGTCCCGATTCCCATAGGTTCAACAAAAACCTGATGGCTTTCTTTGTCGGCAAAACGTACGATTTTATCTTCGATTGAAGGGCAGTATCTTGGACCGACCCCTTTAATGTCTCCGCTGTAAAGTGGTGCCCTGTGTAGATTCTCATGAATTATTCTGTGTGTTTCTGCTGTTGTATGGGACATGTAGCATGATACCT
>CAYUZC010000128.1:0-5944 GCA_964449525.1 uncultured Ruminiclostridium sp. | reverse complement strand
TGCCACTTAAATACGCTCCTGTTATAGAAGTCGGATTATTCATCAGATCTTCTGCCGTACCACTTGCAATTATTTCTCCTCCCTGTTCTCCGGCGCCGGGACCAATATCTATGATATGGTCAGCTGCGAACATTGTATCCTCATCGTGCTCCACAACCAAAACACTGTTACCCAAATCTCTTAGATTCTTTAATGCACCTAAAAGCTTGTCATTATCACGCTGATGTAGACCTATACTGGGCTCATCAAGGATATAATCCACTCCAACAAGCCCGGATCCTATCTGCGTTGCCAGCCTAATACGCTGTAATTCTCCTCCCGAGAGAGTGTTTGTCGCCCTTGATAGTGCCATATAATCCAGCCCAACAGTTATTAAAAAGCCGATTCTTGCCTGAATCTCTTTTAATATTTGTTTTCCTATCGCTATTTGAAAATCGTTCAGCTTTAAATCTTTTAGAAAAACATCAAAATCTTTTATGGACATATCAGTTATTTCAAAAATGTTTTTATCAGACACAGTAACCGCCAGGGATCCCTTTTTCAGACGCTGTCCCTTACACGCTTGACAAGGAGTAATACGCATAAAGGTTTCATATTCTGCTTTGGTAATATCCGAGTGTGTTTCCCTGTAATACTTTTCCACACTGCTTATTATCCCCTTAAATGTTACATCATGAACATTGTCTCCCCATCTTCCGTCATAAAAAACTTCAACTGAACGGTCAGTACCGTAGAGCAAAAGATCATATATTTCTTTTGGATATGATTCAAAGGGAACATCTAAAGAAAAATCAAATTCTTCGGCAAGGGCATCCAGTATCGCTCTTGACCAGCTTCCCTCCTGCTTTGAGGATTGCCATCCGATAACTTGTATTGCCCCTTCATTAATACTCAGACTTTTATCGGGAATCATAAGATCCTCGTCAAAATCCATTTTATATCCTATTCCATGACATTCCGGGCAGGCTCCAAAAGGACTATTAAATGAAAAACTCGCCGGTTCCAAATCGCCTACGCTGATGCCACAGTCAGGGCATGCCAACTTCTGGCTTAAGGTGACCTTATTTTGGCCTATTATATCTACAGTCAAAACCCCATCAGTAATAGCAAACACGCTTTCTATCGAGTCTGATAAGCGCGCCTCAATCCCGGGTCTTACAATTAAGCGATCAATAATAACATCTATATTATGCTTTATGTTCTTTTCCAGAATTATTTGCTCTGCCAATTCACAGAGTTCTCCATCAACAAAAGCTCGAACATATCCGCTTTTTCTCGCTTGTTCCAATACCTTCTCATGACGGCCTTTCCTGCCCTTAACCACCGGAGCCAGCAACTGAATTCTCGTATCCTCGGGCAAAGCCATAATCTGTTCCACCATTTGATCCACTGATTGGCTCATAATTTCCTTGCCACATTCTGTACAATGCGGAATACCAATTCTGGCATATAAAAGCCGAAGATAATCGTATATCTCGGTAACCGTCCCAACTGTTGAACGGGGATTATGAATTGCAGATTTTTGCGAAATTGATATAGCCGGAGATATACCCTCAATACTAAGTACATCAGGTTTCTTCATCTGCCCCATGAATTGTCTTGCATAAGAAGACAGCGACTCCATGTATCTTCTTTGCCCGTCGGCATAAATAGTGTCAAAGGCAAGAGAAGACTTGCCGGAACCACTGATTCCAGTTAAAACTACCAATTTATTTTTAGGTATATCTATATCAATATTCTTTAAATTGTGTTCAGAGGCCCCCCTGATTTTTAGATAGGATTTTTCTGCTATATTGACCAGCCCTTCCTAAATGTATAAGCAACCTTAAGTCCCCTATTTGATTACATTTTGTTAAACAAAAAACGGCCTAAGTCAGACACGTACTCAGCCGTTACATTATCTTTCAATAAATTATTTTCGCATTTTATATCTAAGGCTTAAGAAACATAATCTTTAATATAAGATATCACTTCTTCAGGTGAAATGTTCAATGCTGCTGCAAACTCCTCATATAGATTTTTTTCGGCTGTCTTCATTATTTCTTCATCAATCTTCATTAATTTTTTTCCTATGGCGGATTTTTCTTGCTTCTCTGTATAAATTGTTTTTATCAGCTTTACCCAACCTTCGGTTTCACCCTTTTTTAAAGTAGCTCTAAAAATTTCACTTCTCTTTCTGTCATCACTAATCCATTTGGTCTCCTGTTCAGGTAGCGACTCAATGAGAGATATAACTTCATCACGTTTAATAATCTTTCTCATGAAGACTTTGTCATTATTAATAGGTGTTTTTATGGTCAAATTGTTACCAAAGACGGGCTCAAGAATATAAAAATCAGTCTCTTTATCATTTATGTCCTTTTCCTTACGTATATCAACTACTTTGCATACTCCCATAGTATTGTAAATAATATGGTCATCAACTTTGAACATTTTTACCTCCTTGTTCCCAGTTTCAGTGTTATAGGGCTGTATTAAGAGATACAAAAAAATAGAGCTCAAATACGTATAAACAGTATTTAAACTATATTACTATTTTACCATAAAAGTAAGATTAAATGTAAGAAACTTTTCAAATACGTTTCCATCTATTGGCTAAAATGTTTTAAGAAAGACTTTATGCGACTAATTAATTATTAATTAAACTGATACCATACCCTCCAAATCTAGAATTAGCATTTTCCTAGCTGTTTTTTGTTTAATATATCCTGCATCCTCAAAGTCAGTCAATTTTCTGCTTATAGTTTCGGGAGTAGTCCCCAAGTATGAGGCCAGATCCTTTTTACTCATAGGCAATGTAAACTCCATTGATTTATTCTTATCAACACATTCTGCCAAAAAAAGTGCTATACGTGTTTCTACTTTTTCTGTGGAAACACGGGTTGTCTGCCTTTCAGACTTTTCAAGTCTACTGGAAAACTCCGATAATATTTTCAAGGAAATAGAAGGATACCTAATCAAAAAATTCTGTAAATCCCGGCGATTAATCATACAAACTTCGGTATATTCCATAGCCTGGGCATAGGATTCATGGGTAGATTCACTGAATAACGCTAATTCTCCGGTAAAATCACCCACCTCCAAAATTCGTACCAGTTGTTCCTTACCGGACTCGGATAAACGAGATATTTTAATTCTGCCCATATTAACTATATAAAGTGAATCAGAACTATCACCGGCACTATATATTATCTCGCCCTTTTTATATTTTCCCGGTTTAATTGTTTCCACAATTTCATTCATCTGGTTGTCTTCCAGATGGTTAAATATAGGAACGAGGGAAACACATGATTTATGATTTGTATTACAGTGGTGGCAATTTCCGTGATTGCAGTTATCCATTTTTATCTCCTCTGTTATATGTATAATAGGCGGATAAGAACCCCTATCCGCCTATTATTTCACCAATAGAAAAACTCTTACATAATTTTCTACCGGTAAATCATTATAATTTATTTGTCACTTAGCATTAATAGTTTTCACATCTAATCTCAAAGAAACACTTTGCATATTTGCATACCGGGCATACCTCAGGAGCTTTTTTACCCATTACGAGGTGTCCGCAAATACGGCATTCCCACATTGCTTCTTCTCCCTTTTCAAATACCTGCTGCATTTCTACATTCTTTAATAATGCACGATAGCGTTCTTCATGGGATTTTTCAATTGCTGCGACTCTACGGAAACGGGCTGCCAAGTCTTTAAAGCCTTCTTCTTCAGCATCCTTTGCAAACCTATCATACATATCTGTCCATTCGTAATTTTCGCCTTCGGCAGCAGCCAAGAGATTTCCAGCGGTATTTCCCAGACCGCCAAGTTCTTCAAACCATATGCGCGCGTGTTCCTGTTCATTTCTTGCTGTTTTTAAGAAGATTTCTGATAGTTGATCATACCCTTCTCTTTGTGCAATATTGGCAAAATAGGTGTACTTGTTTCTTGCCTGGCTCTCACCTGCAAAAGCATCCTGTAGATTCTTCTCTGTTTTGGTACCGGCATATTTATTAACTGATTCTGCTTTTTCTTCAACTAATTCAAAAGCAGAGGCCGGTTGTTTGCATCTTGGACATTTAAAGTCTTCCGTTAAATCTCCTTCATGAATATAACCACAAACTGTGCAACGATATTTTTTCATATTTTTCTCCTCCGAAATATATTCATTTTTAAAACTATTCAATAATTTTTCAACAAGCTCGGTTGGAAATCCCTCCGGTTGTTTTTTCACCAAAAGTGATTCTAAAAATTCCTTGGTATTTTGACTTTGTGGAAGCATATACCCTGCCTCACGGACAATGTCTTCTGCCATAAAACGATTAGATTTTTCGATTGCCTTGGCAAGTCGACCTGATAGGCCCGATGCGATGCTTTCCTGCTCAGCCTTGCTGCGAAGAAGTGCATTCATAGTATTAAGAACCTCATCCGTCTTAGGCTGCTGTTGTGGATACTCTTTAGGTACCATGGAAATTGCACCTGACGGACAAGCGTCAGCACAGTCTCCGCAACCAATACAATTCGCAACATCAATTATGCTGTTCTCAGTATTTGAAGCACCTGTGGGGCAAACATAGAGACACAGGCAGTCCTTAGTACACAATCGGATATTTCTTACTGCATATTTCTCAGCCATTCTCATTACCCCCTTCCACCTTTTCGAACTTCCAGTTAGGTACCTTGCAAACGGGGCAAAGATCCGGTGGTGTATCACCTATGTAGATAAAACCACAAATTGTACAAACATAAACACCGGTGTTTTGAATCATTGCTTCGCCTTCATTTTGATACCTCGTTAAAAGTGAATTCAGAATGCGGGTAACCTTTTCACCCCAAGTCAATGCCCGCAAAGCTCCGCGATCTTTTGCATCGGATGAAACAGCTTTAGCATTCGGGATACCCACCTCAAGATCATTTCCAATTAAAGTTAATAACTTGTTTAAATCCGGGTCTTTATAAGGAGCAGATACAGCCTTAAAATATCCGGCTAATTCATTAAAGCGTGCAGCCTCTTCGACCTTATACTGTTTTTCGCAGCCACGTGCCAGATTTGTACATATAGCACTAAGCTCTAACGATGATAATTCCTTCATGTCCTCGGAATGTTCAATTACTGGCAACGGCTTTTTTACAGCCGGTTTAGCCGATTCGCCTTCTTTAACAAATTCATCTTTTGTTGCTCCGCAGAGAGGGCATACCCAATTTTCCGGGAGATTCTCCCAAGCTGTGCCAGGTGCAATACCTGCTTCGGGAATTCCCTTTGCTTCATCATAAACATATCCGCAAACGGAACACACATATTTTGCCATTTTGTACCTCCTATTCTTTATTGTTGCGACTATATATCTTAAAACTTTTGGGCTCTTCAATAAGTGTTGTTAACCTCTGTGAATCTATAATCCGACATATAGTAAGTTTTAGTTTGAATTTGAAAGGCACTGAGGGCAAATTCCTTTGAAATATACATTCTTATCAAAAACTCGAAAATCCTCCAGTTCCACGCAAACTAATGAATCCATATTTATACTAAAGTCAAATATAATCCCGCAATTTTCACATTTAAAATGTCCGTGATTTTCGGTATTTATATCATACCTAGTTTCATTGTCCTCAATATTAATTACCCTAACTAAATCTTCTTCTACCAGTTTTTTCAGCGTGTTATATACAGTTGTTTTGGAAAGAGTAGGTATTATCTCATGTAAACCTTTATAAATTTGATCGACAGTCGGGTGACAATGATTTTGGTTAAGATACTCTAAAATCTTTAACCTTTGGTATGAAAGATTAATATTTCTGTTTTTTAATTCTTTTTCTAAATCTTTCATAGATGGTCTCAATAAAATCACCCTATCAAATACTATTATATGTTTGTAACGATAACAAGTTTGTTATTATTACAATTATTATATGGCATATATTATACTTTTGCAAGAAAAATAATACCCGCCACCAA
>CAYUZC010000127.1:0-5952 GCA_964449525.1 uncultured Ruminiclostridium sp. | reverse complement strand
CATAATTAATTTATCCATGGTTATTCTTTTTTTATTCCAGCTTTATACAACAAAGAAATACTTATTCCGCAATTTATTTACGATTGATGAGAGTTATGTCAGGACAGACTTTTTGTGTTAACCATCAAGCCTTGATGCTCAGCCTTTGAAGGAGTATAATCAAGCCACGTCCCATAATTTATTAAGGAAAAAATCATGAAGAATTTTGAGCATCTTATTTGCCCTGTATGCCATAAGCAATTACTGGAAAACAAAAAAAGTCTTACCTGTGAGTCTTTACATAGTTTTGATGTGGCGGGAAAGGGATATATCAATCTACTTTTAAGCCAAGATAAAAACAGTAAAGATCCCGGGGATAATAAGGAAATGGCAAAAGCCAGAAAACGCTTTTTGGATAAGGGCTATTACAGTCCATTATCTGACGGTCTCAGTGAGTTATTCTCCCAAAGGCTCATTTCAAGCGGGACTGATTCTGTTCTCTTGGATGCAGGCTGTGGTGACGGCTATTACACCAATAATATCAGTAAATCATTATTTAAAGCATCGATAGACTGTTCTATATATGGTATTGATATATCAAAAGATGCTGTCCGGCTGGCGGCCGGACGAAGTAAAGAAATCTGCTTCATTGTGGCCTCACTTTTTAAAATCCCATTAATGTCTGAAACAAGCGATTTTATACTAAACGCTTTTGCCCCCGCTAATGACTCCGAATTTAGAAGAGTCCTGAAGGAAGGCGGGTCTCTTGTGACTGTAATACCCGGTAAAAGGCACCTCTATGAACTTAAATCTGTACTTTATGAAAGGCCTTATGAAAATGATGAAAAAGAACCTGAGCTTCCCTCATTTAGATTAGAAGAACAGGTTCGTATAAACGGTTTTATTGAACTCAACTCCCGTGAAGATATTGACGACCTTCTGACCATGACCCCCTATTATTGGCGAACACCAAGAGAGGGCATAGAAAGGCTCAATAAACTGGATAGGCTTGGTACAAAGATTGAGTTCATCATCGGAGTCCATAAGAAGCACCCTCTACAGATTATCCAATTCTGACAGCCATAGCTGAGCGGAGGCATCACTGGGCATTTTCCAGTCAGTTCTTGGGGATAATGACACAGTTCCAACCTTTGGACCATCTGGCATGCATGAGCGCTTGAACTGTTGTGAGAAAAAGCGCTTACAAAATAACGTTAGCCACTTTTTTAGCTGTGAAGAACTGTATTGCCCGTTAAAAGCTCTTTCTGCCATGAATAGCAGTTTGGCGGGACCCGCTCCATAGCTTTGCATATAATATAGGAAAAAGTCATGTACCTCATATGGTCCTAAAATATCTTCAGTTTTTTGTACTATTTCGCCCGTATTCGAGGGCGGTAAAAGCTCCGGACTTATAGGGGTGTCAATTATGTCAAGAAGTATTCTTTTTATACGTTCATCAGCCTCGTGCTCTGCGTACCAATTGATAATATGGCGAACAAGGGTTTTCGGAATACCTGAATTCACACTATACATTGACATGTGATCCCCGTTATAGGTACTCCAGCCGAGAGCTATTTCCGACAAATCACCGGTTCCCACAACCAGGCCACCTTCTTTGTTGGCTACATCCATTAAAATCTGGGTTCTTTCCCTTGCTTGGACATTCTCATAGGTTACATCATGGACGTCCTTATCGTGCCTGATATCTTTAAAATGCTGCAGGCAAGCATCCTTTATATCTATAATTCTTGAATCTGTATTATATTCCTTACTGATTGCAACCGAATTATCAAAGGTCCTGCCTGTTGTGCCAAATCCGGGCATCGTAATGGCAATAATATTACTCAAGGGAAGGCCCAGCTTGACAACTGCTCTTGCTGATACAATAAGTGCCAGGGTTGAATCAAGCCCTCCCGAAATACCGATTACTAGCTTTTTGGTATTAATATGCTTCATCCGCTTCATCAGTCCAAGGGTTTGTATGGATAAAATATCTTCACAACGTTCATCTCTCTCCCCACTGTTTTCTGGGACAAAGGGATTTTTATCTACTCTTCTTTGTATTTCATCCGCCATAGGTAAAGAAGCATAATCAAAGCTAATAATACGATAGTCTTTGCCTATAATACTTCTTCTTGATGGTTGCAAAATACGACGATTATATATTAGTCTATCTAAATCAATATCTGCAATTTCCAATCTATTATCAAAGAAAAAACGCTCCGATTCTTTTAGCATATTACCGTTTTCGGCTATCATAAGGTGTCCGGAAAATACCGAATCGGTGGTAGATTCGCATGAATTAGATGAGGCATAAACATAGCCTGCTACGCAACGAGATGATTGACTTTTTACAAGATTTCTGCGAAATTCAGCTTTAGAGACCAATTCGTTACCGGCAGACAAATTAAATAATAGGGTAGCTCCGCCTTGGGTGAGAAAACTGCTGGGAGGCAAAATGCTCCAAAGGTCCTCACAGATTTCTATTCCAAATGCCAGTTCATCACGATCTTTTGCAGTAAAAACTAAATCGGCTCCCACCGGTACTATATAATCATTAATCCAGACCTCAACAACATCGAGCTGATCGGCTCCGTTAAACCAGCGATCCTCGTAAAATTCGTTATAATTTGGAAGATTAGTCTTTGGTACAATCCCCAGTATTTTCCCATTCTGCAATACTGCCGCGCAATTGTATATTCGCCCGTTAATCGCCATAGGAAGCCCAACAATAGAAATCATACTACTGCCACTTGTTTCTCCGGTGATATTAATAAGGGCTTCCTTTGCTCCTTTTAGCAAAGTGTCCTTCAAAAACAAATCGCCACACGTATAGCCGGTTATGCACAGCTCAGGAAACACTAAGAATTCTACCGATTTTTTTTCGGCATCCTTTATAACTTCAATTATTTTTTCGGTATTAAAGATGCAATCGGCTACCCTAAGCTCATGAGCCGCTGCTCCAACCCTGACAAAACCATAATTCATAGAAATCACCAACCCAAAAAATGCTAATTTCTTTTTTAATAATAATATCATATTGTGCCACATAACGGAAATAAGATTCTTGGATTCCGATAAGCATACTGTTTTAGAAAATCATTATCTTAACAATAAAAAAAGCCTCAAGTTGCAAAACCTGAGACTTGTGGAGCGGGTGAAGGGAATCGAACCCTCACGACCAGCTTGGAAGGCTGGAGTTCTACCATTGAACTACACCCGCAAATCATTATTTTATTGTGCGCTTTTTACGTCGCATTGTTTATTATACTTAAGTCATTAACGCTTGTCAAGAATGTTTCTCAGCTTTTTATCAACCGCAAATTGATAATTTTTTCCTTCATAGAGTAAGTAAAGCTGAGTTTTCTAATTTTGGGTGTGGCAATATAAAACATATGCATTATTTATACAAACTTATAGTTTCATTAATCAGCATGGGCTTAGAATTAAGTTTTTCAGCCATAGCCAGACAGTCCTTATATTTTCCTTGATTTAATCCCCCGGCTAGAGTAGACCTAATTAAAAGATTCTTTGGTGTATCCAAAGGTGAAACATATTCAACCGCAGATACCGTATACCCAAAGGCCTCCAATATCATACAGCGTAAACCGTCTGTCATAACATCGGCAAGACGAGCCTTGAAAACTCCATGCTTTGTTATTTCCGCAAAAGGCTTGTATGAGTATTGACTTAATAGCTCGCTATGGCAGCATGGCACCGACACAATACCCCTTGCCCTGTTTCTGATACCATAGGCCAATGCAAAGTCGGTTGCAGTATCACAAGCGTGAAGACTAATAACTAAATCAGGTTGAACTGCCTCTCCACTCTCGTTTTCATAAAGTAAGGTGCGAATATCTCCGTTTATAAAATTCATATTCCGGTAACCTAATCCCTTGGCGATTTTTTTAGAGGAATTTATCACACCGTCAGAAATGTCAATACCGGTAAACCTGCAATTAATCTTCATAACCTCTTTTAAGTAGTAATTAAGCACAAATGAAAGGTAGGATTTACCACAGGCGCAATCCACCACCTTTAGCTCTTTTTTATCCTTCATCAAATCCTTCAGCATTGGTTCTATTAGCTCGACAAAGTGATCAATCTGATTATATTTACGAATCATATCATTCTTTATTTTACCGTTCTCCGCCATGATTCCAATAGCTTTCAGAAGTTTATCGGCTTTTCCCGGTTTAATAAGATAATCGCGGCCAGAAACAACTCCCCCATCGGTATGACCCTTTATAATGGTTTCTCTGTCCTCTTCCAGAGCCTTTGTCTTCATAATAACCTTCTTATTGTCGGCTTCAATAATAAGCATTTCTCCACGGCTCTTATAATAAATATTTACCTTTTCATAGGGATTGGAAAAGCCTGTTATAAGCTCCGGAATCTTCTCAGCATATGTTTCTATACTTCTTCCTTCAAAACTGATTGTCAATTTACCATTATCCAAAAAGCCCTTTAAAGGAAATGTTATTACTCCCGACTTAAACTCTCCTGTTAAGCCCTCGAAATAGTCAATTTCATCTGACAGGCGAAAGGCTATCCCTTGGAGCATCATATTTAATTTTTGCTGAGCTTGCTTATCCATAATAAAACTCCTTCGTTTATGTCAAGGGTATGTCAAGGGGACGGTTCTTTTGACACACATCGGTACATGATGGTGGCAGGGGTGGGGTCAGACCAGTTCTTTTGACATTGTTCAATTAATAAAAATTGTGTCAAAGGAACCGTCCCCTTGACATTCTTGATACTTCTTCGGGGGTAAGTTCCCTGAATTCACCGGGCTTTAACACTTCATCCAGCCAAATCTCACCCATTCTAAGACGCTTTAATTCTACCACAGATGCCCCTACTGCCTTAAACATACGCTTAACCTGATGAAACTTTCCTTCATATATCTCAACCCGCGCTATCGCGGGATTCTTAGAAATATATTTTAATTCTGCCGGCAGAGCTGTGTAATTATCTCCAATATCAACGCCATTCTTAAATTCTTCTATGGAGTTATCTCCGGGATACGTGTCCAACAATGCTTCATACAGCTTCTTAACACCCTTCTTCGGTGACAGCAAATTGTGAGCAAAAACTCCATTGTTTGTTATAAGTAAAAGACCCTCCGTATCCCTATCCAGCCGGCCTACCGGAAAAACATCTCTTCTTCTTATCTCGTCCGGAAATAAATCCATCACTGTTTTAAGTGTTTTATCCTCTGTTGCGGTAATTACTCCCTTAGGCTTATTAAGCATATAATAAACAAATTGCCGGTAAGCAACCTGTACCCCGTTAACCTTAATTATATCCTTGTCGGTGTTAACATGGGTCCCGGGGTCATTAACAGCTTTATCGTTAACTAATATCATTCCTTTTCTTATGAGCGCTTTAACGTCACTTCGGGAGGCAATACCCTGATCTTTCAAATATTTATCCAGGCGTAGCTTTGGCATTACATCATCCTCCATCCTTTAGGATATAAGTTTTTAAGCATTTCTCCGTCCTGTTTTACCCATCCCAGGGGGAAATCTTCGTAGCATACTACCGCAAATCCCCTGTCTCCCTTGTGAAAGAGCGTTTCCCCTTTTAAATAACGTATTATATTCTGATCATTTTTTTCAAACCTAATAATCCTTTTAAAATCATCCGGCTTAGAAGCCATCACCAAAGACTGGGAAGGCTCAAATCTGCCTTTTTGGTATTCCCCCAGATGTAGTCCAACCTTTTCCCATCTTATTTGAGGAATTTCATCAATATAATGAGGAAGCCTGTACAAGCTGTTTCCTCTCAGATGAAAACGCCCATGTTCGAAGCTATTCATATTTTCCATGGCAAATTCCTTAAAAGCCTGTGCAGCTTTTTCTGCTTCTTTTGATGTAAAACCAGAAGCCGGCCTAATCTCGTCATTTGCCCTTTTACTTCCTTTTTTTATAAGTCTGCAAACGAAATGCCCCTCGCCTCGGGCTTTATGGG
>CAYUZC010000126.1:0-5988 GCA_964449525.1 uncultured Ruminiclostridium sp. | reverse complement strand
ACAATCCTGTATAAGCCAGATTAAAGCATCCATCTGTACTTGGGGAACTTCTTTTTCGGTATAGTCAATTTCGTTTACTACGTAGTCTGTGTAACAGCCTTCAAGGCATATCCCGATTGTGTTTGTATCTTCTTCGCCATAAAGATGACCTCCCACATGGTTCTCCTGTCTACCACGGTAAATCAAACCATTTTTACGGATTAAAAACTGATAGGCTATACCCTTCCACCCCCTTGCCAAGTGCCACTGATGTATATCTTGGGCACTTGATACACGTGCCAGAGAATGGTGGATTACAATAGTATCAGGAGTCTGAATTTGGAAGGTCGACCCCGGCCTCCAAATATATTTTTCCTCAATTATCTGCATTCATTTACTTCCTTCTTTTTAATATTTTCAGGTATCATGTCCTAATATAATTAAATGCAGAAAGTAAAAAAAGGTTACAAGTAAAAAACTTCTATACTCTACTTGGTTTCATTATTGGCACCGGAATAAACTATGCCTGTGGTAGCATCCTATGATTTGAATGTCTTGACCACTCGCTTTAAATGCTCCTCATGGTTGCCATGGGAAAAATTAATATTGACATAAGCACTTACATATTTCAAGTTAAGTTAAAGTTAAGTGGCAAATACAGCAAATGAACCGTTTTGTTGATATTCGGCTAAAAGTATAATATAATTTTTTCATATTTAATTCCAATAAATTCATGTAGGAGGATTGAACGTGGAAAAACGAGAAAAATTTGCATCACGGCTAGGTTTTATTCTAATTTCCGCAGGCTGTGCAATCGGACTGGGCGATGTTTGGCGTTTCCCCTATATCACAGGCCAGTATGGTGGGGGAATATTTGTCCTTATTTATTTGATATTTATTCTTATGCTTGGCTTGCCCATTATCACGATGGAGCTTGCAGTTGGACGTGCCAGCCAGAAGAGTATCGCCACTTCATTTAACGTCTTGGAGAAGAAAGGTCAAAAATGGCATTGGATGGGTGTTGCCGGAATGTTGGGAAATTATCTTCTCATGATGTTTTATACTACCATTGCAGGCTGGATGCTGGGATATTTCTTTAAGTTTGCATCAGGCCGTTTTGATGGAACTAATACCGAGCAAATCGGTGCAATATTTGACAATCTTATTGGTAATCCTCTGGAAATGACTTTATGGATGGTTATTACCACGGTAGTCTGTTTTGGCATTTGTTCAATGGGTCTACAAAAAGGTGTCGAGAAAGTCACCAAGGTCTTGATGGTACTATTGCTGGTTCTGATTGTGGTTCTCGCTATAAAATCCATGACCCTTCCCAACGCAGGTGCAGGGCTGAAGTTTTATTTGCTACCTGATTTAAACAGCATAAAAGAGCATGGCCTATGGGAAACGGTATTCGCAGCCATGAGTCAGGCATTTTTTACATTAAGTATTGGCATCGGCTCCCTTGCAATATTCGGAAGCTATCTAGGCAAGGAACGTCGTCTTTTGGGTGAATCCATTAATATAGCAGTAATAGACACTTCAATTTCTATTGTTGCCGGACTTATTATTTTCCCGGCCTGTTTCGCTTTTAATGTCGATCCCGGTCAAGGCCCCGGTCTTATATTTGTAACATTACCTAATATTTTTAATTCTATGAGCGGTGGAAGGATATGGGGATCGTTGTTCTTCATATTTATGTGCTTTGCCGCATATTCTACCGTAATTGCAGTATTTGAAAATATTATATCCTTTGCTATGGATTTGTGGGGCTGGAGCAGAAAAAAAGCCTCCTTTATTAATATGATTTTACTCATTATTCTTTCTATACCTTGTATTTTAGGTTTTAATGTTCTTAGCGGTTTCCAACCTTTAGGGGCGGGCACTAATATACTTGATCTTGAAGATTTCATAATCAGCTATAATCTACTTCCTTTGGGATCACTAGTATACCTACTATTCTGTGTAACCCGCTATGGCTGGGGATTTGATAAGTACATGAATGAAATGAACACCGGCGAGGGTATGAAAATGCCCCGTTGGCTAAGAGGCTATTTAACTTGGATTCTTCCATTAATAATCCTATTGGTACTAGTTCAGGGATATATTAATTTTTTTGGTTAACAGGAAATAAATAACTAAAAACAGAAGCAAGCATTTTAAAAGTGCTTGCTTTTTGTATCCGGTTTATTCTATTGCCCGCTCCGTCTTTGATAGATATAATAAACTATAGTTTTATAAGGATGGCAAAGATTTTATGGACAAGAATGAATTGATAAAAAGATATGCGTCTGATAGTGACGACAGACTTCTTCTGGCACAGGTTCTCGATAAGCTGAAGATTATGGAAGAGAGAAATATCCTCTCTTATACAAAGTTTTTAAATGAGCATCAAAGAAGTATTGTGGAAAAACTGCTTTCCGGATTCGGTCATCCGAGGCACGCTTTTATCCCCGAATATGATAGTGCTATGCGGACTGTATTAGCGTTTCTTCCGGATTATATGGAACCCGACCAATTAAACCAAGAAG
Organism: uncultured Ruminiclostridium sp.; assembly: GCA_964449525.1. Lineage (GTDB taxonomy): Bacteria > Bacillota > Clostridia > DSM-8532 > DSM-8532 > DTU059. The sequence continues at coordinate 3,481 of CAYUZC010000126.1, read as the reverse complement.
ATATATCTCCCATTTCGGTTATACGCGCAACGTACTCCTCAGCAAAGGAGCCAGGTCACAGAGATTTTCTCGGAAGTCTTATGGGTTGTGGTATTAAGCGTGAAACTATTGGGGATATTTTTGCCGGTGAAAATAGCTGTGATATTTTTGTACTAAAGGAAATCCTCCCGTTTCTTCTTTCCAATTTTGAATCTGCGGGGCGAGTAAAACTTACGCTTTCGATTATACCTCACGACAAAATAATTATACCGGAAGCCGACTACAAGCTAGTAAAGGATACAGTTGCCTCTCTAAGGCTAGACAGTATTGTTTCATCCGGTTTTTCAATAAGTCGCGAAAAAGCGGCTTCAGCTATAAAGGCCGGTTTGGTATCATTGCGCCATCAGGAGTGTAATAAAACTGATAAAACTGTTACAGAGGGCGATGTAATCTCTGTCCGTGGCATGGGCAAAATAGAGCTTTTTGAGCTCGGAAATACATCAAAAAAAGGACGCATATTTGTTTTTATAAAGCGGTATTTATAAAAACATTAAAACTCCGCCTTTTTAAAACTGACTTCACTCATTGCTTTACTTGTTTAATTAACGAAAGTGTTGAAAAATAGATGTCGTTAGTATAAACTTATTCTAACGATTTTTTTAGTACGAAATAAAATATTGTGTATGAGGTGATTACTCTTGAAGAAGAAAACATCTATTCTAGTCCTTGCCATTATGACGGCTGTTATTTTGGCCTTCTCAGGTTGTGGTGGTAAGGCATCTTTAAAGATGGCGACCGGTGGAACAACAGGTACATATTACGCATACAGTGGTGCGGTTTCTCAGGTTTTAGCTTCTAAATTAAACAATGTCAGTTTTGATGTTCAATCCACAGGCGCATCCAAAGCAAACATCTTCCTCGTTGCAGATAAAGAGGCTGATATTGCAATTGTTCAGAACGACGTAATGTACTACGCCAGCAAAGGGATTGACCTCTTTGAAGGTGAGGGTGCTGTCGAAGGCTTTTCTGCCATGGCCGGATGCTATGCGGAAGTCTGCCAGATTGTAAGTAAAAGTAACATAACTTCTATCGAAGAGTTAAAAGGTAAACGTGTTTCTGTCGGCGATATCGGTTCAGGCTGTGAGTTTAATGCCCGTCAGATACTTGATGCTTATGGCTTTACCTTTGATGACATCCAGGTTAATAACCTTAGCTTTGGTGACAGTGCAACTGCTTTGAAGGATGATAAAATTGATGCTTTCTTCTGTGTAGCAGGAGCACCTACTACTGCTATCGTAGAGCTTGCAACATCCAATAAAGTAAATATTCTGAAGATTGATGACGAACACGCTGATAAGCTGATTGCCGACTATCCTTTCTACACCAAGTTCGATGTTCCCGGCGGATCATATAAGGGTGTTGATTCCGATGTTCAGACAGTAGCGGTTGTTGCCACCTATATTGTTTCAAATGATTTAGATGATAAACTTGTTTATGATATGACAAAAGCTCTATTTGAAAATTCCGATGAAATTGCGAAGGCACATCCAAAAGGAGCAGAGCTTAATGCCGAATACTCTGTTTCGGGTATTTCAATAGACATTCATCCCGGTGCTTTAAAATACTATAAAGAAATCGGCGTCCGCTGAGGAACATAAATGAAGCGATTTTTAACGGGGGCCGCGATTGTGGTCATAATCGCAGCCTCTGTTTTTATTTATTTTAGTCTATCCTCGCCGTGTCTTATTCTCAAAAATGGAGACACCGGCAAAACACTGGCTGTTTACCCCGTTGAAGAGGGAACCGAATTTTCAGTCACTTTTATTCACTCTGTAAATAAAAGCCCGGTTACCGATGTATACGAAATTCGTAACGGTGATATTTATGTGATAAAGACAATTTATTACTCTTTCGGTGCCGGTGTGCAGACTGAGATTGAAGAAGGCCAAACCTTGGAATACGGAGAAGATGGTTCCATGATTGTAAGCGGTTTTAACCTTCCTCCTATGGACAATCTCTCCTATATTGTAGGCACAGTTTCAGATCACATTCTTGATATTAACAAAAGCTCGATTAAGCTTCGTGAGCTCTACGGGCGTAACACTACTGTACGTTTTTCATGTAGGCGCAGGCTTTTTGTATATTAATACATAGCAAAATTATTTTAACGAAGGAGGTTCAAACATGTCAGAACCAACAAACCTGACATCAATGGGAGAAATTGAAGATATAAATGTTGATGAATTAATGGCCGAATATGATCGTGAGTCCAATACAAGACATTTTATCGGTGTTCCCAGAGAAATTGTCCGTTACATTCTGGCCGCTTTTACAATGTTTATTTTTTACATGAATCTTATTAGTGCCTGGCCTGAACAGATCCGCAGATCATCATTTGTAGGTTTGATTATTTTTATGGCTTTTATGATTTATCCGGCCAAAAAGGCAACGGCTAAGCGTAGGAACTTCGTGCCTTGGTACGATATTCTGATTGGAATTGTAGGCGCTTCCTGCTTCTTTTACTATGTAATTAACTTTTCTGCCCTTGCCCAAAAAGCTACCCGTATATCTTCTTTAGATGTTGTAATTGGTATCATCGGTATATTTATAATTGCAGAAGTATGCAGAAGGGTAGTAGGATTCCCCATATTGATTGTAGCATCAGTTTTTGTTGCTTATGCATTTTTATCCGGATACTCAATAAACCGGATTGTATATACTCTTTTTTATACGCTTGATGGTGTAATAGGTACTCCTATCGGTGTTTGCTCGACCTTTATAGTATTATTCATTATCCTGGGCGCATTTCTTGAAAAAACGAATATTGGTAACTTTTTTATAGATATTGCAAATTCCATTGCAGGTTTTTCCAGTGGAGGGCCGGCCAAGGTTGCGGTAATATCCAGTGCTCTGGAAGGAATGTATTCCGGCAGTTCTGTTGCCAACACGGTTGGTTCCGGCAGTGTAACCATCCCCGTAATGAAAAAGACGGGATATGACAGGGACTTTGCTGCAGCGGTTGAAGCAGCAGCATCAACAGGCGGGCAGATAATGCCACCTGTTATGGGAGCGGCCGCTTTTTTGATGGCTGAGATGACTGAAACTTCTTATGCTACCATAGTAGTTGCAGCTATATTCCCTGCGGTACTTTATTTTGCAGGTATTTTTCTCATGGTGCATTTCGAAGCAAAAAAGCTTGGACTCAAAGGGCTTCCAAAGGAATCTATCCCCAACTTCTTCAAGCTTATGCTTAATAAAGGATATCTGTTTTTGCCGATTGTTGTTCTAATAACAACAATGTCAATCGGATATACCGCTTCACGTGCCGCTTGCCTTGCTATTCTTGCTTCAATTATTGTAAGTATGTTCCGCAAGGAAACCCGTCTTTCACCAAAGACATTCGTCGAATCTCTGGAGAATGGTGCAAAAAACACTATCGGTGTTGCTGCGGCCTGTGCAATAGCCGGCATAATTGTAGGCATAGTCTCTCTTACCGGAATCG
>CAYUZC010000125.1:4338-6098 GCA_964449525.1 uncultured Ruminiclostridium sp. | reverse complement strand
AGGAAAAGAACAACCCCCAATTTTTGTATGGAAGATACACACATAACCGGAGTAATTTCTCCTGCTTTAGCCCCGTCTTTAATACCTTTTTTTATTTCATCCTCAGTGAAGGATTCCCCTGAAAAATATTTTTCCATTAGGTCTTCATCGGTTTCGGCCACAGCTTCAACTATGCCTTCTTTATAGCCTTCAGCTACACTTTTCAAGTTCTCAGGAACTTCACTTTCGGTTCTTTCCTTTCCATTAAAATAAATAGCCTTCATATGGGGAACATCAACTATTCCCTTAACCTTGCCATCTTCAATAATAGGAAATTGAATTACCACTACACTATTTCCGAATTTATTCTTTAAATCATTAAATACTTTTGAGAAATCAGCATTTTCTTCATCAAGTTTGCTTATCACAAACATTCTAGGTATTTTTTTATCATTAACCGCTTTCCAGGCTTTTTCAGTACCTACCTGCAGTCCGTCCTTTGCTCCGACTAATATAGCTGCTCCATCAGCTACACTGAGACCCTCGAGCATTTCTCCCACAAAATCAAAATATCCGGGAGTATCAATAATATTGATTTTTATGTCCTTCCATTCAATAGGTGCAAGAGCTGTAGAAATTGAAAATTTTCTTTTGATTTCTTCAGGATCATAGTCCATAACGGTGTTACCATCGACAACGCTCCCGAAACGATCCGTTGCTCCGGTAATATTTAACATTGCCTCGACCAGCGTTGTCTTTCCCGCATTGCCATGCCCTAGTAGACATACGTTGCGGATATTTTCACAACTATAGTCTTTCATATCAATTCCCCCTCTTCGGTTAAACTACACAAACCTTTATATTCCATTTGTGCATTTTGCACAAATAAAGGTTTTTAAGTTTAAATAATTTTAGAGATATTATAACAGATATATTGCCTCGAATCAATTTTTTATACCTAATTGATGAATAATATTATTATGTTTCGTCATCATAGCAAGAATATATATCTGAAAACTCAATATTTATCCTGCTCACTAGATTTTTCGAACTTGAAGGTTGCTCATATTTTAGTGAAGATTCTTTCACGGATGAGCTTAAGCCTTTATCCAGTACCTGTATAGGAATAGTTATTTCAAATGTGGTGCCGACGGATACATCACTTGAGACACAAATGCTTCCTTTGTGGGCTTCAACAAAAGCTTTTACCAAATATAAGCCTATGCCGCTTCCTTCTTTATTGCGGATAATATGGTCATCTGTTTGATTAAATAACTCAAAAATTCTGTTAAGTTTACTTTCAGAAATACCTATACCAGTATCTGTAACCGAGAATATGATATCATTATCTACTTCGGTTATTTTAACTGTAATCGTTCCGTTTTTATCAGTGAATTTTATTGCATTCGAAATAAGATTAAGTATGATTCTTTCAATCACATCCGGGTCACAGGCCATTGTCCTCGATTGTATAGAAGATTCAAATTTTAAATGAATTCCTTTTGATTCTGTATATCGTTTAACCGAAAAAGTTATATCTTTTATTAGCTTTACGATATCATAATTATCAAGGTTTATTTTCACAAAACCCTTTTCATAACGATTTAAATCAATAATATTACCGGCTAATCGCATCATTCTGAAACAATTCTGGCGGATAATATCCATTTGTTTAGACACTTTTATTTTATATGTCTCACAATCTAAATTTTTTTTATAGCTTTCTATTAGCTGAACTGACGAGTAAATAACATTCAAAGGTGTTTTTAATTCATGAGATA
>CAYUZC010000125.1:0-4238 GCA_964449525.1 uncultured Ruminiclostridium sp. | reverse complement strand
ATATACAATACTGAAAATTACAAGAAGTGCTATAACTCCGAGAATCATAATCAAGAATTTAACTCTGATACTATAATTTTTAATCATATAGGGCCTCCGGCAATCCAGTTCATATGTAGCTTGAACTTATGCAAATATTCAACTGTTATTTTAGATTTTTGCAAACAAACATATTTAACTCGATACGATATATTATAGCAAAAATTTTGGATTATTCCATAAAAACTGTATTTTTAATCAGCTCGTCGGCAAATTAAGAACTGTAACCTGTCTAAATATAACGTTTTATTGTTTAAGTACAAAATTTAGAAATCAAAAGGAGGGTGAATATTTCCCTATTCACCCTCTTTTTTATAAGGCTTCGATTAACCTTTTATCTTTTTACCCTTGCATTGCCGTTCCAGATGCTCCAAACCTGTTCTTCATCTGAAGGCTGTGCATAGTCAGTCAAAAATGTTGTGGCCATTGCTCCGGTTGCCCAGCCGAATTGTAACCATTTTTCAGGTTCCCAATTCCTTAAAATTCCGTAAAGCAATCCTCCTACGAAACCGTCACCGCCTCCTATACGATCCAAAACACCTATAGGACGAGGCTCAACTACATGCCAGGAATCACCCGCCAGCATAATTGCTCCCCAGAGATGATTATTGGTATCAACTACCTGACGAAGAGTAGTAGCATAAACAGAAGCATGCGGATATGCATTTTTAACTCTCCCAATCATCCCCTTAAAGCTTTCGATTTTTGCGGCAATGTCTTTTCCTCCGGCTTCAGGGCCTTCGATTCCAAGACAAAGCTGGAAGTCTTCTTCATTACCTTCCAAAACATCGGCTATTCCGGCAATTTCTGAAAATATTGCTCTGAGTTCTTCTTCTCTGCCTTTCCAAAAAGTTGCCCGATAATTCATATCAAAAGAAATACGGGTTCCGTATTTTTTAGCCGCTCTGGCAAGCTCAAGACAGAATTTCCCGGTTTCGGGCGAAAGAGCTGCAATAAGCCCTGACATATGAAGAATCTGAACCCCTTCCTTACCAAAGATTCTGTCTAAATCAAAATCTTCTACGCTTAAAATCCTTCCGACTTCACCGGCACGATCATTGTGTACCCTTGGCCCCCTTGAGCCGTATCCACTATCTGCTATATTAAACTGATGTCGATACCCCCATGGTCCACCCTGAGGAACATCATTTCCCTCATACTGCATATGCCTTGATCCGAGATTACTCTTGATTATTGCAGAAATGGGGCTGTCTTTTACAAAGTTTGTAAGAACTTTAACCGGCAGTCCCAGATATGATGATATGCTTCCTACATTTGACTCGGCACTGGTTACATGCATGGTAAAAGTATCACTTGCGTTAACCGGCTGACCGTTTTGAGGAGTAATCCTAACCCCCATACTTGTGGGTATAACAAGTGAATAAGCACAATCTTTACGTAGTTCCATTTTATAAACCTCCCTAAAAATTAATATTAAAATATTTTACTGCATTGTTAAAACAAATATCTTTGACAATCTCTCCAAGAAGCTCGTAGTCCATAGGCACTTGTCCGCTTTCCATCCATCCGCCTAATAAATCACATAAAATTCTGCGGAAATACTCATGCCGGGTGAACGAAAGAAAACTACGAGAATCAGTCAACATACCTATAAAGGCACTTAAATGGCCAAAATTTGCTGTTGTCTTTAATTGCTTTCGCATTCCATCAAGATGGTCATTAAACCACCAAGCCGAACCCAGCTGTAGCTTACCTGCAGCAGGTGCTTCCTGATAGCATCCCAAGAGTGAAATAATCATGTTATTATCCTTGTCATCCAAGCAATAAATAACTGTCTTAGGTAATTCCTTTGTTTTTGCAAGTCCATCCAGCAAAGCAGCTAGGGATTTCGAGGATATACTTTCCCCTATAGCGTCAAAACCTCTGTCCGGACCAACTTCCCCAAACATTCTAGTATTATAGTTTCTTTCGACTCCCAAATGCATCTGCATAACGAATCCAAGCTTATGATATATCCTTCCCAGAGCTAGCATCAGCTCGGTTCTGTATGCCTCAATTTCATAGGAATCAGGTTTTTCACCATTCAGTACCTTTTTAAGACCACTTTTTGCTTTTTCAGCAGATGACACAGTAAAATCAGGTGATTCAAAAGAAACATCAGCAACAACACACCCTGAAGATTTAAAAAACTCTGCCCGTTGCTTTAGCGCTTCCACTAAATCATCAAAGTCATCAATTTTTGCTCCGGTAACTGACTCCAATTTTAAGATATAATCTAAAAAGCCTTGACCTTCTAGACCCAGTGCTTTTTCTGGCCTGAATGTAGGTAGCACTTTTATACTAAAGTTCTGATCTTCTGCAATCTTCCTGTGTGACTCCAAATCATCAATTGGATCGTCGGTAGTACATACAGCCTTAACATTGCTACGTATAAGCAATTCTCTTGCAGAAAGGCCATCAGGACCAAGCATTTCCTTGCTGATTCTCCAGATTTGCGGTGCGGTTTCCTCATTTAGAAGCGTATCAATTCCAAAATATCGCTTCAGCTCCAAATGAGTCCAGTGATATAAAGGGTTACCAAAGGCTTTTGAAATGGTAGAAGCCCACTCAAGAAATTTTTCATAATTATCAGCTTCACCAGTAATATACTTTTCCTCTACACCATTTGCACGCATAAGGCGCCACTTATAGTGATCAGCCAAGAGCCAGATATCTGTCAAATCGGTGTATTTTTTGTCCTTTAAGATTTCATCTGGATTAAGATGACTATGAAAATCAAATATAGGCATTTTTTCTGCATAGTCTTTGTACAGTTTGACAGCAGATTGGCTATTTAACATAAAATCATCTTTAATGAATAAACTCATTTTTTATCACCATCTTCAAATAAATTTTTACTTGCCCACAGACCTAAAGCCGGATTGCTTATATAGAATATTTCCTCGCCGTCTTTTAAAATATTAAAGCCATCTTCTAGGTTTTGAGGATTGTATTTTTTAAGGGCTTCATCTAGAGGCATGTATTTAAAGTTAACGCTTTCAACTTCCTCCCTAGAAAGTTTTTGCGTAGCATAGGTAATATTGAATCTCCCGTCTGAAGAGCCGTGAATTAAATGGGCTGCGGCAGAAAGGTTTTCTTTTAAATCGTCATTAGCATTGTACTGTTCCAAAATCTTTATTCGCCCTACATACCCATATTTTCTTATGAGCTTGTCTATTTGATCATCCTCGCCAAACTTTCTTACTCCCGGGGCTAGAATTATCAATTCACCATCATCGGCAATAGCCATACGGGTTCTGTAGATTGATTTATTTCCCAGCCAGGTGCTCTTAAATTCCCGCTCATCAAGATAGACCACAACTTTTTTTAAAGGCTTATCAAGAAAGATCAAGTTTTTCTCTTGGCTCATGGCCACAGCCTCTTCAAAGAGCTTGCGTTCTCGGCCAATAAACAAGCCTTCCAAGCTTACATTATTTTGCTGGGCTGTAGTAACTGTAAGCACATACATTAGAGGAAGCTCAGCTAAGAACTTTTCCTCGGCATAGTCGAAAACCTTTCGAACCGGTGAATGATCCCGTCCCATCATTCTCTCCATGCCATATACAGCCCCCAGAAAGTGGGATCTATTTATCATTGTGCTGCCGCCACAACCAACTAATACGTTTTTAGTATAGTTCGCCATGCCCACAACCTCATGAGGGACAACCTGTCCAATGGAAATTATAAGATCATAGGTGCTGTCTAAAATCCTGTTATTTACCTCAACATCAACAGGGTAATCTATGAGTCCCCCAGATACCTCTTTCACATAATCCGACGGAATCTGCCCGATTTTTACTATATCAGTTCTCCACTTGTGAGGAATAATGCATTCGTATGGTACATCAGGCCCAAAAAACTCTGTACATTCTTCTTTTGTCATAGCATCATGAGTTCCCAGAGCGGGCATTATGTCAATCTGGCATTTCCCTTTTAGAAGGTTGTAGTATAGTGCAGTAATTTTACCGGCATAGGAATGAAGCCGTGTTAAGTCTGGAGGCAAAAGCAAAATTTTAGTAAGCGCTCTCCCCTCCAATGATTTTTTTAAGGCATCTTGAAGAGCGCTGTCCGAAATAGGTCCGCTATTATCTGCCTTTATTGAAATATTCATATTACGCACCTCCGTTATACTCCTGAATAAGCTGAGAATCCGCCATCAACCGGAACTACAACGCCGGTGACAAACTTGCTCCCCTCAG
>CAYUZC010000124.1:0-6157 GCA_964449525.1 uncultured Ruminiclostridium sp. | reverse complement strand
GAGATATATGAAAGTAAGTATAAGAAAAATACTACAGTCCACTCACGCGGAGATAATTGTAGCGTAATTGATGTGGTTTTATCAGGAAGCCTTGTGGCCTATTCCCTTGCGCAAAACGGGTCGGAAAACGTTATGTCTGAATTTAAGACAGGAGGTATAATAGCTGCTAATCTGCTTTTCGGTGATAATAATCAATATCCGTTTAATATCTATTGTATGACTGATAGCCTTTTGTTGCACTTAACAAAGTCGGCAGTTTGCATACTTCTTAAGGATTATAATTTTGTCATGCAATTTATTAAATCACTTTCGCAGAATTCTCAAGGAATGAATCGTAAAATCGTTATGTATTCACAGAAATCCTTACGAAAAAATGTGCTTGAGTATCTTTATGCGTTATCAATAAAACAACAAACGGATATTGTTACTCTCCCTTTAACGAAAAAACAACTTGCGGACTATTTTGGTGTCCAACGTCCTTCGCTTTTCAGGGTAATTAAGGGATTGAAAGACGAAGGAATAATTGAAATATATAATAGAAAAATCAAGATTAAATTCTTAACTTAAATAGCAGATAGAACTCATTAACTCCATGAACACATTATAGGTCGAAATAATGAGCAAATTCTGCAGGATGAGGTATTTTGTTGATTTCAGTCATTTCGTTTCGCTTTCTGGAAACCCATGCTTCTAATAATTTTTTTGGGAAAACTCCGCCACGAATCAAGTATTCATAATCTGCTTCCAAAGCATTAAGGGCTTCGTCTAATGTTTTAGGTAATGATTGTATGTTTTTCCGGTCTTCCTCAGATAGATTGTATAGATTAAAATCGTAAGGCCCCCAGCCATTTTCACGAGGGTCAATCTTATTTATTATACCGTCAATGCCTGCCATTAGTATTGCAGCATAAGCATAATATGGGTTACATGTAGCGTCCGGATTCCTTAATTCAAAACGTTTTGTTTCAGGAGTTTTTGCATATGCTGGTATACGAATAACGGCACTTCTGTTTGAAGTGGCATACCCAATGGTAACAGGTGCTTCGTAACCCGGCACAAGACGTTTATATGAGTTTGTCGAAGGATTGGTTAAAGCACAAAGGGATCTGGCATGTTTGAGTAATCCCCCAATAAACCAGTGGGCTTCACGACTGAGTTTTGAATAGCCATTTTCATCATAGAAAAGGGGTTTACCGTCTTTCATTAACAGCATATGAACGTGCATTCCATTTCCCGCTTCGGAGAAAAAAGGCTTGGGCATGAATGTGGCAGTCTTGTTTTCCGATAAGGCAGTATTTTTAACCACATATTTTACAACCATTGTTTTGTCGGCCATTTGTGTCATTTCACCCAGTTCAACCTCAATTTCAACCTGGCCCGGACCTCCGACCTCATGATGATGATATTTTACATCTACGCCCCATTCTTCTAGAATAAGACACATTCTGCTGCGCAATCCGTATGTTATATCATGTGGAGGTGTGATATGATAACCGCCTTTTACCGGTATATGATAACCTGTATTATTGCCTCCGTTATTGCCACTGTTCCACTCAGCCTGTGCAGTATTCAATTCAAACGATACATGATTCGGCTTACATTCATAACGGACACTATCTAAAACATGAAATTCAAACTCAGGGCCAATAATCATAGAATCGGCGATTTTACTTTCGCGCATATATTCTTCTGCTTTCAGGGCGACATTTCTTGGGTATTGATCAAAAGGTGTGTTGTCATCGGATTGGATTACAAAGACATTTCCTGTCATGGAAAGGGTTGGTACATCAACAAAAGTATCGATATGAGAACTTGTAATATCAGGGATAAATACCATATCGCTTTTCTCAACCGGAGCATATCCGTAATTTGAGCCGTCGAATCCAATTCCATATTTCATAGTATCTTCGTTAAGTCTTTCAGCCGGAATGGTTACATGACGCCAACGCCCGTTGATATCTATCATTTTAAAGTCGATCATTTTAATATTTTTATCTGAACAAAAGTCTTGTACTTCACTTAATGTTGAAAACATGTAGATTCCTCCGTAATTTCTTTAATTTAGATTATATTTTTAAATACTATTATATAACAAAAATAATACTTTTGTAGCAAGTTTTGCATTTTTATTTGCTTTTAAAAAGAGTAATTTAGCCTTAATAGATAAAATTATATTTGTGTTTAATATTGTGCCTTTGTCACAGAAAAAACATGATTTTCTTATATAATATTTAATAGGTGATAATTATGCCAAAGTTATTAATTGTAGATGATAATAAGCAAATTACTTCAATTTTGGAGGAGTATGCAAAAAAGGAAGGCTATGAAACCGTTATTGCTTTGGACGGTGTTGAAGCTATAGAAAAGTTTGAATCAGAAAATCCGGATATTATCCTGCTTGATGTAATGATGCCAAAAAAGGATGGCTTTACCGTTTGCAGGGAAATCCGCAAAAATTCTAATGTGCCTATAATTATGATTACCGCTCGGGGTGAGGATTACGAGAAGATTATGGGGCTGGAAATCGGAGCCGATGATTATATTGTAAAGCCCTTTTCACCAGGAGAAGTAATGGCAAGAATAAAAGCTATTTTGCGACGCATCAATCGTGATGAAGTAAAAGTGCAACAGCTTATATTTGATAACTTAACAATCAGTCTGGATGATTATTCGGTTAAAATTGACGGAAAATTAGTGCAGTTAACTAAAAAGGAAATTGAAATTCTATGGACGCTTGCCTCCGCAAAAAACAAGGTCTTCTCAAGGGATAATCTTCTTAACAACCTATGGGGGTATGATTATTTAGGAGACAACAGAACCGTAGACAGCCATATCAAGCGCCTAAGGGCAAAATTGGATGAATATGTTCATCTCACATGGGATATTAAAACAATATGGGGTGTTGGATATAAATTTGAGGTGACAGCAGATGCTAAATAGTAAGATTGCAAGAAAACTGAGCATGTATTTTGCACTAGCACTTCTGATATTTTCTATAGTTATAGGTAGTGTATTTTTCTTTATATTCAGGAAACACACAGTGGATATTCATAAAAATGAGTTAAAAAATTATGCTGTTTCTTTGGCGGAGGCATTATCAGGTGACGGTAATAGTAGCTTTGGAAGAGGCATGGGAGGGCTTGGATCATATCTGCGCTTCATAAATGAGGTTGCAAAAACTGATGTATGGATTGTCGACGAAAACTTAAACCTTATCACTGCGCAAATGGGGCAGGGTATGATGAGTGGAAAATATAGCATTTCAAATCTTCCCGCAAATGCAGGAGAATTGATCAATGATGTTTTTCGTGGAGAAACGGTATTTAGCGAAGAATTTAGTGATGTACTGTCTAAGCTTACACTGACAGTCGGAACACCAATTAAAAACGCAGAAGGTGAAATATGGGGAGCAGTCCTGCTACATTCTCCGGTAGAGGGAACAAAAACAGCTGTGAACAATGGTTTTATAATTTTAGGGATAAGCCTTCTTTTAGCTCTTGCAGTGACATTTGTACTTTCCGTTATTCTTTCGTATTCCTTTACCAAGCCACTTTCAAAAATGAAAGACACGGCATTGCGCCTTTCGAACGGTGATTATTCAGCACAGTGTGGTGTAGAGCAAAAAGATGAAATTGGAGAGCTATCAAGGGTATTGGATTTACTTTCCACTAGGTTAGATGATGCAAGCAAACAAAGCGAAAAGCTTGAAAAGATGCGTCGTGACTTTGTTACAAATATATCACACGAGCTAAGAACACCTGTTACTGTCATTAGAGGTTCGCTAGAGGCACTTTGCGATAAAGTAGTTACAAATCCTCAGAAAATAGAGGATTATCATTGTCAGATGCTTAACGAAGCGAAATATTTACAGCGGATGGTAGGGGATTTACTCGATTTATCCAGATTGCAAAATACAGACTTTGCAATTGAGATGCAAACTGTAAACGTCTGTGATGTGGTGTCGGATGCGGCAAGGAGTACAGCACAGCTTGCACATGAAAAAAAGATAAATGTTGATACCGAAATACAACATCCATGCATAGATATGCAGGGTGATTATGGCAGGCTTCGCCAGATGTTTCTTATTATTCTGGACAATGCTGTCAAGTTCTCCGGTGAAAATGAGCGGATAGATATTATTGTTAATAAGCAACAAATAATAATCCGCGATTATGGTCCCGGTATTGATCCGGAGCATTTGCCATATATCTTTGATCGTTTTTATAAAACTCACGGAGAGCAAAACAAATCCGGCACAGGGCTGGGGCTTTCTATTGCGAAACAGATTGCGGAAAGGCACCGTATCGAACTTTATGCCCGAAATAATAGAGATGGTGGGGCTGCATTTATATTTGAGCTGCCTGTGTCGCTAAAAGACTAAGTGCTAAACTCTGTAAAGTCAGAAAAATACCTTTGAATTACCAAGAAAAAAACACGGTTTTGACAAAAACTCTTGGTAATCTATTATCACAGGAAACAATAAAACAAAAACGGAGGTAAATTGAAATGAAAAAATTGAAAAAAATTGCTACAATAGGTTTTATGGTTTTAGCCATCAGCGCAGTAAGTGTTACTGCATTTGCAGCATCCAAGTATAATACTCCTGCCGAGGCAGTTGCCGGTTTAACCGGACGCACGGTGGAGAGTGTTACCGAGGAAAGAGTCGAAAGTGATAAAACATATGGCAGTATAGCTTCTGAGGCTGATAAGCTGGATGAATTCAAAGCCGAAATGCTACAAATGAAAAAAGACAAACTGGCAGCACAAGTAGCAGCAGGTAATATCACACAGGAAAGAGCGGACGAGATTATCGCTGCTATTGAAGAAAATCTGGAAAACTGTGATGGCACAGGAAGCGGTAGAATTGGACGAAATATGGGCGCTATGTTTGGATCCAAAGGTGAAGGCCAAGGTAATGGCGGAGCAAACCGTGGCAATGGCATGGGCAGAGGTCAAGGCAGAGGAATGGGACAAGGCAGAGGACAAGGTAAAGGTCTTGGTATGGGGGCATGTGTTACAGGCAAGTAAATAATATAATATACTCCTGAAAATAAGTTAATACTAAGTGGTGATTCTTAAGATATTCTCAAAGAATCACCATTTTTTTTGTCCGAATTATAAATATAAATCTAGATTAGAAAATACTTCGATTTTTCAAATCGAATTTTAGGCAGTAATTGTGATATATTATTGATAAGAATGTGTACCAACTAATTTGCATGAGGGAAAAATTCAATGGGGAAGAAGCAGGTTATAGTTATTGGAGGAGGAGCGGCAGGTATGACGGCTGCCATTTCCGCCCGAATATTAGGGGCTGATGTTATAATTCTGGAAAAGAATCCACGGGTGGGCAAAAAGATTCTGGCTACCGGTAACGGCCGTTGCAACTTTACTAATGTGTTTACCGATATAAACTGCTATAACGGAGAAAATCCTAAATTCGCATACAGTGCTTTATCGGAATTTACAGTAGAAGACACTCTGAATTTTTTTGAGGAGTTAGGTATTGCGCATAAGGTAGAGGATTTGGGCAAGGTTTTTCCGATGTCTGATCAGGCATCAAGCATACTGGATGTTCTATTGTATGAACTCAATAGCCTAGGGGTATCAATAATTTGTGATGCCAATGTAAAGAATATTAAACGCGATAAGGAAGGATTTATTATTGAGCTTGAAAACAATGATGTACTTAAAAGTGACAGAATAATACTTGCTACAGGAGGGAAAGCCATGCCAGCAAGTGGCTCTGATGGGTATGGCTATGATTTGGCAATAAACTTGGGCCATACTATTACCGATTTCCGGCCCTGGTTCAATTAATGCTCGAAGGGCCATATTTTAAACGTATCGACGGTGTTAAGATTATTGGTACTGCCGAGATTGTTTATAAGGAAAAATCAATTATACAAGACAGAGGCGATATCCTTTTCACTAATTACGGAGTGTCAGGTCCTCCCATCCTGCAAATAAGCAGAAAAGCAGGGGAGCTCGTAAACAAAAGAGAAGAAGCATATGTAAAGATAAATATGCTTGACACGTTAACAACCGCAGAAGTGGCTAAGCTTTTGGATAAGCGGATTAGTTATGCAGATCAAAAATCAGTAGAATTCAGTCTGGTAGGTCTGATAAACAAAAGATTAATACCGGTTATTCTGGC
>CAYUZC010000123.1:0-6209 GCA_964449525.1 uncultured Ruminiclostridium sp. | reverse complement strand
CTATCATAATTTGTTACTTCTCTTTTGACGATACTATAAGTATAATAGAAATAAATATATGAACAATGAGTGCATTATCAAAATAGACTAATATACTAACAGCAATTGCAGAAAAGGAATACAGAATGAAAATAGAAAGATTTGGAGAAAACAGGATAAGAATTTTTGTCTCTTATGATGATTTGGAAGAACGCGACATCGATTTAGATGCGTTTAGCTATAATTCGCCTGAAACCCAGGAGCTTTTTTGGGACCTTATGGAGCAAGCAGAGATTGAGCTCGGTTTTGAAGCTCATGAATCCCAGCTTTGTATTGAAGCAGTGTCCGATGTGGATCAAGGCTTTGTTATTACTATTACAAGAATTGAAGAGGAAAATGAATTTGAATCCATCCAGAAATTTATAAAAAATCGATACAAAAAGAAGGATCTCACAGTAAAGAAGAAAAGCATTTCCATTTGTTCCACCATGCTGATTTATTCAGTGGAAAGCTTCGATGATCTTTGCTTTTTGTGTGCAACAATAAAACCCTTATTTACAGGTCGTAGCAAGGTTTACAATTTAGAAGATGTATACTATCTGGTGTTTTCTTCAATCGAGGACAATATTATAAACCAGAACAAGTTTGACAGCATCTTAAGTGAGTATGCCGACAAAATGTCCAGTGTAGATTTCTTCGAAGGATATCTCAATGAATACGGTAAGCTTCTTATAGAAAATGATGCCATATCATTCTTTGCAAAGCTGTAATGTCAAGGGGACGAATGTCAAGGGGACGGTTCTCTTGACACTCCTTGCTTATGTAAATGGCTATTGAGTGGCGTGCCTGCTACGATATAAAGCGGAGCATTGATTGCGTAGCGAGCGCGACTAGAAACTGTTAATATCCGATACATGGCGTATGCTGCTTCTGAGCATGGATTGCGTAGCGAGCGCAACTAGAAACAGGATGTTGGCATGGAGCGCTAAATTGCTGCAGGATACAGTCGCTTTGATTGCAATTTTTAATAAGAGTGATTTGTTTTCGCACAGTCTGTCGCAGTCGTTTACATTTGTTCTCTTTCACTCATTTTATTATATCTTTTAAATAAGCTGTAAATTCGGAGCATAAATCTTCTCTTTTTAGAGCGAATTCAACCGTGGCTTTTAAAAATCCCAGTTTATTCCCTACATCATAACGTCTGCCCACAAAGTCATAGGCATACATAGGTTCCGCTTTTGCTAGTTCACAAAGAGAGTCAGTCAACTGAATCTCACCGTTCTTGCCGGGTCTAGCTTTTGCCAGATAGGAAAATATAGCGGGAGTTATTATGTATCTCCCTAAGATAGCCATATTAGACGGCGCAAGCTCCGGTTCAGGCTTTTCAACCAGGGTCTTTACTTTAAATACTCGTTGGTCAATCTGTTTGCCTTCAACTATGCCATATTTAGAAACGTCCTCATCAGCTACATGCTGAACACCCAAAATTGATGTGCCATACTCGTTAAAGACATCTATCATCTGCTTCAGGCATGGGACCTCGGCGTCTACTATATCATCTCCGAGAAGCACCGCAAAGGGTTCGTTCCCAATAAAAGCTCTGGCGCAATTAATGGCGTGGCCTAGCCCCTTGGCTTCCTTCTGGCGAATATAATGTATATCGGCTAAGTCCGCAATTTGGCGAACCTGCTCCAAAAGGCCTTCTTTCCCCATTTTCCTAAGCTCTTCCTCAAGTTCTAGGGATCTGTCAAAGTGGTCTTCTATAGCTCGTTTTCCTCTGCCGGTAATTATGAGAATTTCCTCTATTCCCGAGGCAATAGCCTCTTCAATGATGAATTGAATAGTCGGCTTATCAACAATAGGGAGCATTTCCTTCGGCTGCGCTTTAGTAGCGGGCAGAAATCTTGTTCCCAATCCGGCTGCTGGAATTATAGCTTTTCGTACCTTCATACTTAATTCTCCTTCGACGGCCACGGATGGCCTAGTGCCGCGATGCCACGGATGGCAGAGAGCGGCCTCTCATATTTCTCTTCTTCCCTCCAGAGATTTAAACAGTGTAACCTCGTCAGCATACTCTAAATCTCCGCCTACAGAGATGCCCTGAGCTATGCGTGTGGTTTTTACTCCTATAGGCTTTAATAATTTAGAAAGATAAACAGCTGTTGCTTCACCCTCTACAGTCGGGCTGGTGGCAAGAATCACCTCTGAAACCTTCTCATTTGCCACGCGTCTGATTAATGGCTTGATATTAATGTCATCGGGTCCGGTGCCATCTAGAGGCGAAATAAGCCCATTTAAAACATGATAAAGGCCCTTGTATTCTCTGACTCGTTCCATAGCCACTACGTCTCTCGGGCTTTGAACTACGCAAATAGTAGTGTGATCCCGCTTTTCTGAGCCGCATATGCGGCATGGGTCGGTGTCGGTTAGATTGTGGCATACTGAGCAGTCTCTGGTTTTTCGTTTAGCCTCGACCAATGCCTTGGCAAATCCGATAACCCTGTCCTCTGATAAACCCAGAACATGAAAAGCAAGCCGCTGAGCGGTCTTACGACCAATCCCCGGCAGCTTCTCAAACTCTTCTATTAATTTTTGAACCGGTAAAGCAAAGTAATCCATTTAGAATAACCCCGGTATATTTCCAAGGCCTCCGGTAACTCCACCCATAGCATTTTTAGCAAGCTCGTCAGCCTGTCTCATAGCTTCGTTTACTGCGGCAAGAACCATATCTTGCAATGTTTCCACGTCGTCAGGGTCAACCGCTTCCTTGGAAATACGAATTTCACGAATTTCCTTTGAACCGGTAGCTACTACCGTAACCGCTCCGCCGCCAACAGTAGCTTCTACTGTTTGTTCAGCAAGGTCTTCCTGAGCCTTTGCCATATCCTGCTGCATCTTCTGGGCTTGCTTCATAAGATTGTTTATATTTCCTCCCATACCGCCCATGCCCATGGGAAATCCACGTTTTGCCATACTTAATTCTCCTCCGCTAAAAATTAAACCTAATTTCAGTTATATTATAATGCATTTTCAAGTGGTTTAATACCCCATTCTTAAGGTGTCAAGGGGACGGTTCTTTTGACAGCGCTGCTTTTCTAACCATTTCCCTATTAAGGCCTAATTCTTCAGCAATTCTCCTGAGTGAAAGATCTGACTTTTTAATTATAAGATTGATTAATTCCTCCCTGAACTTTTTGTTTTGTGCGCTCTTTAGTTGAGATATTTCTATTTTATACTTTTGTAAAAACTCGTCAATAAGCAGTTTTACGTTGGTTGCATCTACTTCCTTTTCATCGACTAGTTCTAGGAAGATGTCATTATTGCTTTCTTGATGAAATTGTGCGAATCCTTTCAATCCATCTACTTTATTATTTGAAATGATCCCGAAGATTTCATTTGATTCAACTAAGTCAGTTTTTTTATCCATGAATTCTTTATAACTACTCCAAGGATAATCCTCAATAGAGCCTAAACCTGCTTTTACAGGGTTTCTGTGCACATACCTTATAGCACAAAGCAGATACTTATCGTCCTCAATATTTTCACTTCTAAATCTATCCTGGAACACATGGCCCATTCTATTGTATTTCTTATTAAAATAATAGGCATAGCTGGTCGCAATTCGCTTAACAATCCGAGATAGGGAATCTTCCCCTTCTCTGATTACTAAATGTATATGGTTATCCAGAACACAATAGGCATAAATGAAGAATTCCCTATCTTTCTTTTTCAATCTAATAGTTTCAATAATTCTTTGCTTATCTTCATTGTCAATAAATATCTTTCCTCTGTTATTACCCCTCAGCATTACATGATAGACATTTTTCTCATTAAGTATTCTTGCATGTCTTGGCATTTAAATCACCTTCTGAGGTAAATCTATCATAGTAATTGCGAAGTGTCAAAAGAACCGTCCCTATGACATTCCTATGACATTCTGAATAAAACTCTTGACTAACACCCCGGGTGTTAGCTTATGCTCATATTGAGGTGATAGATGTGCTAATAAATGAAGTAAGTAAAACTACCGGCCTAACAAAAAAAGCGATAGAATATTATACTATGCAAGGCTTAGTCAGCCCAAATATTTTAGAAAACGGATATAGGGATTACGACCAAAGTGATATTAATAAACTAAATACAATTTCTATTCTTCGACAATTGGGAATAAGCACGAATGAAATTAAATCGGTTCTTTCTGATGAGTCAAGAGCTACTTTACAAGCCTTATCTATACGAAAAGAGCTAAGTTTTCAAATAGAACAGGCTAAAAAGCTACTTCTTGAAAAATTGAGTCAAGGCCAAAGCTATTCTGAAATCAGTAAGGAATTACAAGCTCTGAACAATAGCAAAACAATAACAGAAAAGCTATTAGAAGCATTCCCGGGATATTATGGCCGATTTATATGCCTTCATTTTGCCCGATTTTTAAATGAACCAATCAGAACAGAAATGCAACAATCAGCCTATGAAAGAATAATATCTTTTCTAGATAATGCTCCACAACTTACTTTACCGGCCGATTTGGAGGAATATTTAATTGAGGGTACCAAGGGCATTGGCACAGAGCAAATTATAGAAATGATTGAAAGTACAAAGAAATCCATAGAGAATCCTGATGATTTTCTTTCTGATAATAAAGAAGTTCTGAAACGATATTTGGCATATAAACAATCCGATGAATATAAAAATTCACAGGCATATAAAATCATGGAATTAACTAAAGAGTTTAATCGTACAAGCGGATACAATGATATATTTATTACTGCTTTAAAAGAATTAAGTCCCTCGTATTCGGAATACCATCAGAAATTAGAAGAGGCAAATAAGAAGCTGGTGGCGCATTATCCTGAAATAGAGAAAATGAATGATTAATAACGACTACTTGTCATCCAGGGCGGTGCGTAGCCCTTTGTCATTCTGAATGTATCTAAGCGGAATGAAGAATCTTATATGGTAATGTAAAGATCATTCACTTCGTTCAGGATGACAGGTAGTAGCTCTGGATGACAACTAGGAAGCGAGTTACTTAACTATAAAGACGCATGCAGTGGTAAAAAAAATGTTAAAAGAAGTGTCAGAAGAACCGTCCCTGTGACACTATAAAGCCGCAGGGGAGCATTCGCTCTCTGCCGGCTGAAGGACTGTTTACTATCTTTCCCTCTACTATCATTTCGGAGGATGCTCCGCCATCCAGATTAACGGCGTCTTTTACGCCCAAATCAAGCAGTTTTTGGCCCAATTCCTTGCCGGTAAGTCCGTCGCTTAAGCCTTTTTGTCTGCCGTCTGCTACAAGAAATACTACCGTTCCGTCCTCTTTTATACCTACAGCGGTTCGCGGGACACGGGTTTGCATGGTTCCTACCCATCCGTCCTTTTCGGGAGCAACAATCTCATAATCCTTAAGAATCCAGCTTCCGCACTCATACGCCCAATCATATCCGGTAATGCTTTGTTCACCTTTATAAATATCATATTTAAACTCAAGGTTCATACCCGGCTTCACAAGCTTTTCAAGTTTGGCTTTGGCTTTATTGCCAATGGCGCTTATTAAAAACCCGTCCTTTGGAATTTCATAAGAGCTGTTTCTTTGAATCAGGCCCCTTACCTCGCCATTGGAGATGACTGCGTTTAGATGGTTTAAGTCAAGTCTGTTCATGGTGCCGTATGAAGGTGTGAAAATATATATGCCTTCCGCTTTGGAATAGCGGTTATGAAACAAATTATCTAAAGATATACCGTCGCCTTCCACCCATACTTTACTTAAAGCATCCTCTATATAAGCCTTTTCTTTATCTAAGAACAATACCGGAAAATTTCCCGTGGCGGATGTATAGAGCTCTCCGTCCATTGCGAACAATCCGCCCAACATACCGTTGGAATGAGAAAAGCCGGCATTTACAGCTACTTTTGCTTGCCAGGTATCATACATCACACTTAAATACTCATAACCAAATAGAGTTTTGTGGGATAAGACCGGTCTGAAAACAAGCTCCGGGTTAGAAAGGTTAAGCTCTAGAACATGCATCGAGAGATCAAAATTCGGTTTGCTTTCGGTAAGACTGTAATATTTATAGATAGGCTCCGGTTTTGCGGAAGGTGTAGGACTGGGCCTAGGTGTGGCAGTAGATGGAGAAATCGGCTCCCCGCTATTTTGCTCATTACATAGGTTATGCCCGTCCTCAGCAGAAATTTTTCTTGCTATGGCAGGGCATAAAATCCAAAGAACT
>CAYUZC010000122.1:5265-6244 GCA_964449525.1 uncultured Ruminiclostridium sp. | reverse complement strand
TTTTAATAGAACCTTGTCTACCGTCCTCTGTAACCTCGTACTTTTTAACGTAACCTTCTTCGAACAAAATTTGAACGATAGCTTTTTTCATATTTGACGCCGGAACTTCAACAGTTTCATGACGAGCGCTGTTTGCGTTCCTTATTCTTGTCAACAAATCTGCAATTGGATCTGTTATATGCATTGTGTAACCTCCTTCCGACTGCTTTTCTAATATAAACAATCTGTAAAAGTTTAAATTCTACCAGCTTGCTTTTCTAACACCGGGAATAGCTCCCTGATGTGCTAAATTTCTGAAGCAAATTCTGCAAACCCCATATTTACGAAGATAAGCATGAGGTCTTCCGCATATTTTGCAGCGATTATATTCACGAACCTTGTATTTTTGAGGTTTTTGCTGTTTTAAAATCATTGCTTTTTTAGCCACTTAAAAAATCCCTCCTTCATTAACTGCGTGCAAACGGAGCACCCATTAAAGTTAATAGTTCTTTCGCTTCTTCATCGGTCTGGGCAGTTGTAACAAATGTGATATCCATTCCACGAATTTTGTCTACCTTATCGTATTCAATTTCAGGAAATATCAATTGTTCCTTTACACCCATTGAAAAGTTGCCTCTGCCGTCAAAGGAATCAGCATTAATCCCTCTGAAGTCTCTTACTCTGGGAAGAGCTGCATTAAATAATTTGTCAACAAACTCATACATACGGTTTCCGCGAAGAGTAGTTTTGCATCCTATATTCATGCCCTCACGGAGCTTGAATGCCGCAACCGACTTCTTTGCTTTTGTGACAACCGCTTTCTGTCCGGCAATCGTTGCCATCTCGTTTGCTGCTGTTTCGATGGCTTTCGGGTTTTCTTTAACTTCCCCTACGCCCATGTTGAGTACTACCTTAACAAGCTTAGGAATCTGCATGGGAGTACTATAATTAAACTTATCCTGCAGAGCCTGCACAATATCAGTTTTATACTTGTCAAGCA
>CAYUZC010000122.1:0-5255 GCA_964449525.1 uncultured Ruminiclostridium sp. | reverse complement strand
GTCTCGTCAACCTCCTTAAGGACTTATTCCTTACCTTCTCCGATAATGTCTATTACTTCATCGCACTTCTTGCAGACTCTTGCCTTTGAACCATCGTTCATAAGCTTTTTACCAACCTTAGTCGGCTTTCCGCATTTCTTGCAAATCAACATTACCTTATCAATATATATAGGTGCTTCCTGATGAATCAAGCCACCTTCATTAAAACCCTTGTTAGGTTTTGGCTTAACATGCTTTGTTACGATATTCACGCCCTCTACGAGAACCTTACCATCAGACGGAATAACAGAAAGAACTTTTCCTTTCTTGCCACCATCCTTGCCATTTAAGATGTAAACCATATCACCTTTTTTGACGTGTGTTTTTGCCATTTTTGTCAAGCCTCCTTCCTATAATACTTCCGGGGCAAGAGAAATTATTTTCATATAGTCTTTTTCTCGCAATTCTCTTGCTACCGGACCAAATATACGGGTTCCTCTTGGGGTTCCGTCATCTTTAAGAATAACGGCTGCGTTCTCGTCAAAACGGATGCTAGAGCCATCTGCTCTATTTAATCCTTTTACGGTACGCACTATAACGGCTTTGACTACCTCGCCCTTTTTAACAACACCGCCGGGTGTTGCATTTTTAACTGAGCAAACAATCACATCGCCGATATTAGCATATTTTCTTTTACTGCCACCCAGGACTTTAATACAATATAATTCCTTGGCGCCAGTGTTATCAGCAGATTTTAGACGACTTTCCGCCTGAATCATATCCCAACGCCTCCTTTACTTCGCCTTTTGAACGATTTCAACCAGTCTCCATCTCTTATCCTTGCTAATGGGTCTGGTTTCCATAACTTGCACACGATCTCCGATATTACAATCATTATTTTCATCATGGGCTTTAAGTTTGTAAGTCCTCTTTAAAATCTTTTTTAACAAAGGATGCTTAACACTATCCTCTACAGCCACAACAATTGTTTTATCCATTTTATTACTTATGACCTTACCTACCATGGTCTTTCTTATACCTCTGTCAGCCACGCGGAACAAACCTCCTTCCGGTTTAAACGGCACCAAGCCTTCTTAATTCCTCTTAATTCCAAGTTCTATTTCACGAATTAATGTTTTAACTCGTGCTATATTCTTCTTGCAGTCCTTAAGCTTAATAGGATTCTCAAGCTGGCTTGTAGCATGCTGGAATCTAAGCTTAAACAACTCGGTTTTCAGTTCATTGAGCTCTGTATCAAGCTCATCGCGTGTCTTTTCCTTAAGTTCTTTCAGTTCAGACGCCTTCATTTTCTACACCTACCTCTTCCCCGCGTGCAATTATTTTACACTTCACGGGCAATTTGTGGGATGCAAGCCTCAATGCCTCTCTCGCTTGATCTTCGGGAACTCCCGCAATTTCAAAGAGAACACGTCCGGGCTTAACAACCGCTACCCAGTATTCTGGAGAACCTTTACCGGAACCCATACGGGTTTCAGCAGGTTTCTTTGTTACCGGCTTATCAGGGAAAATCTTAATCCAAACATTTCCGCCTCTTTTTGTAAAACGAGTCATGGCGATACGGGCTGCTTCAATCTGATTACTTGTAATCCATGCTGGATCAACTGACTGTAATCCGAATTCACCATCTGATACAACGTTGCCACGCGTTGCCTTACCGGTCATACGACCTCTGTGAACTCTTCTATATTTGACTCTCTTAGGCATTAACATATTATTTGTCTCCCCCTTCCTTTTTCTCCTTCTTTTTGGAGGGAAGAACTTCTCCCTTATAAATCCAGACCTTAATACCTATTTTGCCATATGTGGTGTTTGCTTCAGCAAAACCATAGTCAATATCGGCACGTAATGTCTGAAGAGGGATTGTACCTTCTGCATAATGTTCTATTCTTGCTATTTCAGCGCCTCCGAGTCTTCCTGATGCCTGGGTTTTAATTCCCCTTGCACCGGATTTCATAGTCCTTGACATAGCCTGCTTCATAGCTCTACGAAATGAAACACGTTTCTCCAGCTGAGCTGCGATACTCTCAGCAACAAGCTGAGAAACCATATCAGAATTTCTGATTTCGGTTATATTAAGAAGTATACTCTTACCGGTCATTTTCTCTAACTCTACACGTAGAGCTTCGATTCCTGAACCCTGCTTTCCGATAACAATACCGGGCTTTGCAGTGTGAATATTAATCTTAATCTTGCTAGCTGCACGTTCAATTTCTATTCTTGCAATTCCTGCGATATAAAGCTTTTTCTTTAAAAACTTGCGAAGCTTCACATCTTCAACCAGGAAGCTGCTGAAATCCTTAACTCCGGCATACCATTTTGTATCCCAGTCCTTAATGATTCCTATTCTAAGTCCATGTGGATTTACTTTTTGGCCCATCTTACAACCTCCTATTTAGCCCTTTCCTTGAGTACCAATGTTATATGACTGGTCCTCTTTCTAATACGGAACGCCCTGCCCTGTGCTCTTGGCATAATTCTTTTAAGGGTTGGCCCCTGTTCAGCATATACCTCAGATACAAAGAGGTTGTCTCTGTTGAGCTGGTTGTTGTTAACTGCGTTTGCTTCTGCAGATTTCAGCAGTTTATAAAGAACCTCTGATGCATTTCTTGGCATATATTTCAATATACCGTATGCTTCGTCAATATCCTTATTGCGAATCAAATCAATAACCAGTTTGGCTTTTCTTGATGAGACCCTAACATGCTTAACAATAGCTTTTCCTTCATCCTTGCCAATTCCCAGAACCTTGCGCTCTTTCTTTGTAAGAATCCGAAGCTTGTCTGCTTTCCTACGGGTCTTACCATATTGTTCAAGAAGCTCCTCCTTTTTTTCAAGGAGCTCATCTTTTGACATTGCTTTCTTGCCCAAGTCAATTCCTCCTTCCGATCAAGAGTTTCCTAATTCTTGAGTCTACTAGTCTTTTCTCCCCTGCTGTGTCCTCTGTACATACGGGTGGGAGAAAATTCGCCTAGCTTATGACCGACCATATCTTCAGATATAAATACCGGAACATGTTTACGTCCATCATGAACAGCAATGGTATGTCCAACCATCTGCGGGAAGATGGTAGAGGCACGAGACCAAGTCTTTAAAACTTTTTTCTCGTTCTTTTCGTTCATTTCGTCAACTCTTTTCAAGAGTTTTACATCAACGTAGGGTCCCTTTTTAAGTGATCTACTCACGGTTATAACCTCCTTCTTCCATCTTACTTAGTATTACGTTTCTTAACGATAAGACTATTACTTGGTTTATTCTTCTTGCGAGTCTTGTAACCAAGTGTAGGCTTACC
Organism: uncultured Ruminiclostridium sp.; assembly: GCA_964449525.1. Classification (GTDB taxonomy): domain Bacteria; phylum Bacillota; class Clostridia; order DSM-8532; family DSM-8532; genus DTU059. The sequence goes on along the minus strand of CAYUZC010000122.1, from coordinate 1,966 downwards.
CCAAGGAGTAACCGGGCTTGGCATACCAACAGGAGACTTTCCTTCACCACCACCATGAGGATGGTCGTTAGGATTCATAACAACACCACGAACAGTTGGTCTTATACCCAACCAGCGTTTTCTTCCGGCTTTACCGATAGAGATATTCTCATGCTCATTATTGCCGACCTGACCGATTGTAGCCTTACAACGTATATCGATTTTTCTCACTTCGCCCGATGGAAGTCTAACTTGGGCATATGAACCCTCTTTAGCCATCAACTGGGCTTCGTTACCTGCCGATCTTACGAGTTGGCCACCTTTGCCGGGCTTTAATTCAACATTATGAATTACTGTACCCAGAGGTATAAGTTCCAAAGGAAGCGCGTTACCGGGCTTAATATCAGAGTTTTTCCCTGAATAAACATTGTCGCCTACATTAAGACCATTAGGTGCGAGAATATATCTCTTCTCACCATCTGCATAAACCAGAAGTGCGATATTGGCAGATCTGTTAGGATCATACTCAATTGCGGAAACCTTTCCGGGGATTCCATCCTTATCTCTCTTAAAATCGATAACTCTGTACTTCTGTTTTGCTCCGCCGCCACGATGGCGAACGGTAATCCTTCCGTAGGAGTTTCTTCCGCCGCTTCTGCTAAGCGGAGCTAAAAGGCTCTTCTCCGGTGCCTTCTTTGTAATCTCCTCAAATGTAGATACAGTCATGAATCTTCTTGCAGGAGATGTCGGATTGTACTTTTTAGTTGGCATTTCTTCCACTCCTTTATTAATTGCCGGTATATCGTTCTCAGGCTGACTGTGAGGCCTATATTTCCGATATATCGGTTAATAATTAACTTATGACCTCACCCGTTACCGAAATCAAAGATTTCGAACGGGTCCCGAATCGTTGAAACTCGTTTTACTTCGTTATTGGGCTACTCCGAACTCTTCAATGGAAGTCTTGTACTTCTTAGAAGTTGCAACAGTCTTCCCGCCCTTGGTAGCATATGAAACAGGCTTGGGATCAGTATCGATTTTTACCATGGCTTTTTTAAAAGACGCAGTCTTACCGACATGAACTCCCTGGCGTTTTTCCTTACCTTCATAAATAACTGTGTTGACTGACATGACCTTAACTCCGAAAAGCTTTTCAACAGCCTGCTTAACTTGTGTTTTTGTAGCCCTTTTGTCAACTATGAAAGTGTACTTGCCTTCATTAATATCCAAATTTGTTTTCTCAGTAATGTACGGACGTATGAGAATATCTTCCGAAAATTTCATTATGCGTACACCTCCTCAATCTTGGATACAGCATCCTTTGTTACGATAAACTTGCTATACTTTAATATATCGTAGGTATTGATGCTATTTGTTGTTGCTGTCTTAATCCTCTCAATATTCCTTGCCGATAATACTACATTCTTGTCTACTTCTGGAAGTACTATCAAAGCAGAAGAATCAATCTTGAGATTATTAAGGATATTAACCATTTCCTTGGTCTTGATGGCTTCGAGCTTAAGATCATCTAAAACGATGATGTTGCTGTCGATAACCTTACTGGTAAGAGCACTCTTAAGAGCTAACCTCTTAACCTTCTTGGGAAGTGTGTAACTGTAGCTTCTGGGTTTCGGCCCCAAAACGATACCGCCACCTACCCATTGTGCAGAACGGGTGCTACCTTGACGAGCACGCCCTGTGCCCTTTTGCCTCCAAGGCTTTTTGCCTCCGCCACTTACTTCTGATTTAGTCTTAGTGGATTGTGTTCCCTGTCTTGCGTTAGCAAGCGCGTTTACAACTGCACTGTGCATCGCTACTTTATTTACTTCCACTGCAAAAATACTATCATTTAAATCCATATCGCCGACCTTCTGGCCGCTTATATTATAAACATCTACTTTTGGCATTTACGTTTCCTCCTTCCGAATCAGTTCTCCTATTTCGCCTTAACCGAATTCTTAATCACAAGGAGGCCGCCTTTTGCACC
>CAYUZC010000121.1:0-6309 GCA_964449525.1 uncultured Ruminiclostridium sp. | reverse complement strand
ATCTGGCGATAAAGAAGGATTACGAACCTACTTTATTGCTTCCAATCGGTTTTGGAGCTATTTTGACAAATATACCACTCACCAGTGTCGTAACAAATCCCTCTAATGGAGACCCCGGTATTTTCGGTGTGCTTTATGATGCAACTATTGCAAATGAACTATTACCAGTTTTAATTTTCATTGCAGTCGGTGCTATGATTGACTTCGGGCCACTGTTTCAAACACCTTCAATGATATTCTTTGGTGCTGCCGCTCAGTTTGGTATTTTTGCCACAATGATGTTTGCACTTTTATTGGGTCAACTATTACCTGAGCCATTTACTCTACAGGAAGCAGGCGCTATTGGTGTTATTGGAGCAGCTGATGGCCCTACAACTATTTTTGTAGGTAGTGCTTTTGGATTGGACAAAAGTATCATGGGTCCACTAACAGTTGCCGCATACTCATACATGTCACTGGTTCCCATTATCCAGCCTCCTGTTATTAAGGCGTTAACTACAAAGAAGGAAAGACAAATCCGTATGGATTTCAAGCAAAAAGAAATTAGTAGATTAACAAGAGTTCTCTTCCCTATTATTGTTACAGTAATTGCAGGTATCATAGCCCCTGAAAGTGTTGCACTTATCGGAGCTTTAATGTTTGGTAACCTGATTAGGGAATGTGGAGTTCTGGCAAGGCTCTCCGAAACAGCCCAAACTACCTTAGCTAACTTGGTAACCATATTACTTGGTATTACAATTGGTACAACTATGACTGCACAAGACTTCCTGACACCAAGTACCCTCTTAATTATGTTTTTAGGTCTGTTTGCATTCATATTTGATACTGCAGGCGGAGTTATGTTTGCTAAACTGTTAAATCTCTTTAGAAAAGAAAAAATTAATCCCATGGTCGGTGCAGCAGGTATATCTGCATTCCCCATGTCAGCCCGTGTTATTCAAAAAATGGCTAAGGATGATGATCCGCATAACTTTATACTTATGCAGTCTGTCGCCGCCAATGTATCGGGTCAGTTAGGTTCAGTTGTTGCCGGTAGTATGATTCTTGTTTTAATAGGCAGAATAGTTGGTCTGTAGAAGGGAGAAATAACAATGAATACAGAACTTATATTTCAGGGTCTTGAGGTATCAGCGCTTGGATTAGCAGGTGTTTTCGCTGCTCTAATCGCCTTTTATATTCTGATTGTTTTTCTTGGTAAGATTCCCGAAAAAACTAACAAACAATAAAATTAAAGTCTAATAGGCTAATCCATATGACAAAGCTCCCGAGATTTAACCGGGAGCTTTTTATATACACTATTATGTCATTTTGCAATAACGGTATACGTTCCAGGATCAAGCTTATAAAATAAGTATATTCCGTCCTCATTTGTATAGGTAATTTGAATGGGTACATTGTTGCCATTACATAGAATCACCAGTGCATTACTTAATGGAACATTATTATTATCTGTGATAATACCGTGTATAGTTCCTCTTAAGAGCTTTTTTTTCAAATATATTGTTTCTAGAGTTACAATAGGCAACTCTCTGCTAATTTCTATATTCAGTATTCGTTCATTAAAGTTTTGCGATTGTATCGAAATTCGATATGCTCCAGGCTCGATATTATCAAAAACATAAAGGCCTTCCTGATTAGTAAAAGTAAAGTCATAAGGATTAAGACTCTGAGATCTATAAATGGTTACTCTGACCCCGGTAATAGGCTTTTGTTGCTGATTTTTTACTCCTCCGAATATAACCAATCCAAAATTTGGCGCCGGTATGAGCTCTAAATTCAATGCCTTTTTATTCAGACTTGCTGACGGCAGTGCTTCACTTGAAATTGTCTCATATCCTCTTTTTGCTCCTATCACCCTTATTGCCGGGCTAAAGCTACTCTCTATACTAAAATTACCATCAATATCAGAAAAATTAAATGCAATAGGATTATATTCATGGTCACATATTTTAACACAAGCACCCTCAATTGGTTTACCCGTATACTTGTCACTAACGTTTCCCATAAGGGTATTCTCATCCCAGGTCATTTCACTTAACACTACTTTTTCAAGAACCTCTTGATTCTCATCAGCTATAATGACTCTCTGGGGTGGAGTTGGAACAACGGTCTTACTCAATTCATTTCCCCCTCATTATCCGTTACACAACAGTATATGAAAAGGAATTATTTGTTGTGAAAATTTCAAATTGTTAGCACCATTCTGTTTTTATCAACATATCTTATAAAAGCGGATAATAGGGAGGCATCGTTATGTCCATTATTAATGATGAATATCTGTTAGGCCAATCAAACAGAAAAAATATCAAAGGTATCTCAGAAGCGGTACGTCTTGATTTATCCTTAAGTCCAAATCCGCACTTAAAATCAGGAACTATTTCAGGAACAGTTAGAGATATAAACGGAAACCCAATATCTGATGCTGTGGTTATTATATTGGACGAAACCTTTGTGGCAATTGCCAATACTATTGCAGGAAATGACGGAAGATATAGCTTTACACATATCCCTTACGGGTCAGGCTATAGAGCTTATGCCCAGTCTCCAGGTTTTTTATTGACTGATACCATGGTGTTTAGCCTAAATTTATATCAAAATACTGATATCGATTTTACTCTTATTACAGATGATACTGATACTTATTCAATTATTACAGGAGAAGTACTGAATGCTCATGGGTTACCGCTTAATTCAGCATCGGTAGAACTCTACAAAGTCGAACAGACCGAACCCAAGCTTATAAGCCTGACATTCTCCAATGACATAGGCCAATTTGTGCTTCGGAATATAGAATTAGGTTCATATTTTTTAAAGGTTAACGCCACAGGCTTTTTTAGTGGTTACTACCCTATGGAAATAATCAAGCCGAATTCCATAGGCTGTGTTGATGCTATTTTAAAGGAAGATATCAAAGCTTCAAAAGGCATTATTATGGGGGTTATAACTGATAGTGATGACATGCCTCTGGTAAATGCTGATGTTATTCTATACAGGGTAGGCACTGAAAAGAATCTTGCTCCGGTAGCTTACACACGGACTAATCACGAGGGCATCTATCTTTTTATAAATGTACCCAAGGGTGAATATCTTGTGAATTCCAACCGGTCAATTATCCTTGATTAGATATCGTTTTAATTAACTTACGTCAACGAGTTAAAAAATATAAAACGATCAGTGCAATGACGACTACAATGAAAACAGCTGTAATTATTTTTACCTTATTATTAAGGCTATTCAATATCTCATCATTTTCTTTTTTTATCGATTCATCATTAAAAGAAGGATCTGCAAGTATTTCCTCATCACTGACATCAGATGTTGATTCAAGAATGCCCTTCGCTTCCTCGAGCCTTTCTTCAGGAATAAATAAGTCCACTCCCATGGAGGTATTCCCAAGAACAATATTCAAATAGGCTCCCGGCCCCCTATATTTTTTATACACAGGTATTTGTGCCGCTGAGAGTTTGGATTCTAGAATATCAGCCTCTATCCTGTCACTTGCAGTAATCAAAAACGCCTGTCCTTCAATAGGTGGTTTATGTTCATTTTCATTCTTTGTATTAAACATTTATATCACTACTCCTATGGTTTTGTCTAATTATTCCTTCAATTATCATAATACAATAGCATCATAATATCCAGAGGCAGGTAATATATAAACTCAAAACTGTATAAATCTAAGCTATTTAAGGCGAATTTTTTTTATATACTACAGATATCATTTTTTATTGTTAAGTGTTATACTATCAAAAAGTTTGTTTTTACAGAGGTGATTTGCACATGGACAAGAATATCAGAAAGATTGTTCTTACAGGGTTAATGACGGCACTTATATTTATTTTGACTTTTGTATTTCATATTCCTGTCCCCTATACATCAGGATATATTCACCTTGGAGACAGTATGATATATATATCGGTTATTGTGCTTGGTCCGTTTTTCGGAGCTTTTGCCTCCGGTGTTGGCTCAATGCTTGCTGACCTTCTTGCAGGTTATGCACAGTATGCTCTTCCTACATTAATAATAAAATCTATTATGGCACTAGTAATGGGCTTGCTCCTATCACGCAAGACAAAAAAGGCCACAATAGCATCCCTAGTCTCTTCTCTTACCGTATGGATTGTTTTTTTAACAGGTAGTATCGTCTATCTTAAAAACCAAATTTCAAGTATTGGGAAGGAAAACCTCATCAATACTCTCGCAGGTGTTGAGGCCGATCCGGATACTATTAACCGGACAGCAAGAATTATTGATAAATTCCCTGTTTATTTAACTTTTGGATTAGCTATATTATTAGTTATACTATCTATATCAGCATATATAGTTTTTAAACGTAATGGTAACGATATACTCAGTATTAATGCAATAATGGGTATGAGTGCCGCCGGGATGTGCATGGTAATGGGATACTTTTTCGTAGAATCATTTATGTATAGTCCTGTCGCTGCACTTATGAGTATACCAATGAATATGATTCAGTTTTTTGCCGGAATAATGGCTGCCGGTCTTTTCATTCCTGCCATAAGAAAAGCCCAGCTGTCATCAGATAGACAATAGTCATAGGTTTGTTTCTCTTATTAAGAACAAAACTTCTACAGCATAATCTATGGCAAAATTCTCTGTTTTTATCTTAACCCTGCAAGCTTAAGTATATTTTTTGTCGATTCGAGTTTATTCATTGTATAAAGATGTATTCCAGGCGCTCCCCCGTCTAGAAGCTCTCTAATCATGTAAGCTGCATATTCTTCTCCGGCTTTTTTCAGATCTTCCGGGCTATCCTGATACTTATCAATCATCAAAACGAGATTGGCCGGGATAGAGCAACCGCTTCTGGCAGTCATAGTCTTGATTCTGGCATTAAATATCGGCATAATACCGGGAATAACCGGACAATTAATATTCATCTGTGCACATCTATCCAAAAAGTCAAAGTATAGACGAATATCAAAAAAAAGCTGTGTGACAAGTATATCTACACCTGCATCAACCTTTTGCTTAAGATAGCGTCTGTCTTCGCTCAGTCTTTTACTGTCAGAATGGCCCTCTAGATATGCTGCTGCAGCTATACAAAAGTCATCTGTCTTCTTTATGTGAGTAATTAGCTCATCGGCATTTTTAAATGCCCCTTTATTAAAATCAAAGTCAGGCTGATTAATAGGCGGATCTCCTCTTAATGCCAATATATTGGAGATATTTTCTTTCTTTATTGTTTCAAGCAACTCATCTATTTCTTCAACAGAATGCCCGGCACATGTTAAATGGCACATAGCTTCAATTCCATAATTATTCTTAAGTTTAGAGGCAATTTCAACTGTTCTTCCTCTTTGACTACCACCGGCACCATAGGTTACACTTATATAATCAGGCGAGAGCTTTTTAAATCCTTCAATTGAACTAAAAAGGCTATCCATAGGCATTTCTGGCCTAGGAGGAAAAATTTCAAAGGCTATTGTTTTACGTTTATTATTGTAAAGTTCTGATATTCTCATTGATATCCCTCCTGTTTTGGTTCATTTTAACTCATTAAGTCTAGTATGTCTATTAAAAATTGCTTAGTGAATATCAAAAAATAGTATGCTATTTAACCGGCAAAAATTAAATACATTGACTGTACTTCAAAGACAAATGATAAAATTCATGGTACTATTAGGGTTAATATGGATTACTTCTATTAATTCAATAGCGAGGTATATTATGCGAAAGTATATTTGCTACATTCTCACTCTTGCTCTTCTATTTTCATTGTTTGGCGGCTGTTCCCGGATAGGTAATTCTACGAATACCGTCACTCATCAATCTGACAAGCAAATATCTGCACAAATTGATAGTATCATAGCAAAGTATGATAAAGGCGGAAAGTTTACGGAATCGCCCATAATGGATGAACTAAAAAAAAGTGATAAGGCTGATAGGCCTGAATTACTAATGGATTTTGCTGATGATATGGCAAAAGCTCAATTCTTCGGCTTAATCAGTGATGAGATTCTTGCCATGGTTGGGCAAGTTGTCAAAGAGTATCCTCATCCCTTACTTTTAAACAATTATGGGGCTATGCTAACTGAGGTTTCTCCCGAGGACGGCTTATATTTGCTTTTGCAGGCCCTCGAATATGAACCGGCAAATCCTGTTCTTCTAACAAATATCGCCAATATGTATATTGAATTAGATGACTTTGGAGCGGCAGAACGATATGCAAAAGAGGCTCTTGTTTCTACACCTGATTTTGGGGCCGCTTATCAGGTTTTAACCACATGCCATTTAAAGAACGGCAATAGTATTCTGGCTTCTGAGACCATGGTGAAAAGTGCT
>CAYUZC010000120.1:5365-6313 GCA_964449525.1 uncultured Ruminiclostridium sp. | reverse complement strand
GCATGACGGAGCGAACGCGGAGGAATGCCACTTACCGGGGATATTAATCTTTTAGGCCTAGGTGCTTAAAGGCGTTCGAAATGAGATTCTTGCAGCCGTTCCCTTGTCAACATAAAAGATTCTTAACTACACTGTGCTACGTTCCGAATGACGGCGTTAGTTCGCATTATTCTTAATATGAGTATTCGTAGAAGTTTATATGCCTTTTAGTACAAACTAATTCAGTTCGTCCAGCGTCAGAGAGAAATTCTCCATGAAATGCTTCATGAAATAGTCGACCTCAGGAAGCTTCAATTCTTTTATCTTTTTCATTATGGACTGTTTTGCTTTTTGAAATTCCCCGTTGCCGGCCTTTAACTCTTCGACGCATTTTATGTAAGCACAAATCTTGTCCGATGCTTTAACCAGCCTTCCTTCAAGGCTTGTCTCATCATAGAACAAAATCTCTTTATAATCTTCCTTAACATCTGCGGGAAGAAGCGATAATAGTTTATCCTTCGAAAGCTCTTCAAGTCCTTTATATGAGGTCTGAATATCCGGATTATAATACTTTATTGGTGTGGGAAGGTCGCCGGTAATGGTTTCATTGCTGTCGTGATAAATAGCAAATAAAGCCGTTTTTTCAGGATTTGCATTTCCATTGAATATCTTGTTATTTATTACAGCCAACCCATGGGCAATCATAGCTACCTGAAGGCTGTGCTCCATAATATTTTCCCTGTTAACATTCCGCATAAGGCTCCATCTGTATATATGCCTCATGCGGGATAAAAACGCAAAAAAGCTGTATTGATTATTATCTTGACTCATAAAACATCCCCCAATTATAGCTTCGTCGTCCGGCATGCGTGGTGCAAAAACAACAGCAGTTATATCCGCCGGATATCTGCCCCAAGCCTCTGTAATTTATTTTCTATAAATTCATATCCTCTGTCAATATGATGTATA
>CAYUZC010000120.1:2572-5355 GCA_964449525.1 uncultured Ruminiclostridium sp. | reverse complement strand
CTGTAATGCCATTAGCAGCCAGCCCTGCAATTATCAATGCTGCCCCGGCTCTTAAATCGGTGGCACGCACCTGCGCCCCTTGCAATGCTTCCATGCCTTCTACAATAGCAGTTCTCCCGTCAACCCGTATTTGGGCCCCCATCCTTCTAAGCTCATTTACGTGCATAAATCTGTTCTCAAAAATAGTTTCTACAATTACGCTGGTACCCTCAGCAAAACAGGCGTAGGCTGCTAATTGAGCCTGCATATCAGTAGGAAAACCTGGAAACGGGTGGGTCTTGATATCCAAAGCTAACGGCCTGATTTTTCCTCTGACCCTTATAGTATCATTTCCTTCTATTATTTCAATCCCTGATTCACGAAGCTTTGCTGTTACAGGCTTCAAATGCTCAAGAACCACATTTTTAAGAGTTATATCCCCTCCGGTTAAAGCCGCCGCCGTCATAAATGTTCCGGCCTCGATTCTGTCGGGCATTATGGTATGCTCGGCACCATTTACCTTATCTACACCATCAATTGTTATTGTATCTGTACCCGCTCCGGAAATTTTGGCACCCATTTTAGTTAGGAATGAGGCTAAATCGACTATTTCCGGCTCAGAAGCAGCATTTTCAATTACTGTCCGGCCTTCGGCTAAAACTGAGGCAGTTATAAGGTTTTCAGTCGCGCCAACACTTGGAAAATCCAGATAAATAGTTGCTCCATGTAGCTTTTTATCGGGACACTCGGCTTCAATAAAACCATGCCCGTTTTCTATCCGGGCTCCCATTGCTTCAAACCCTTTTAAGTGAAGGTCTACAGGTCTGCTTCCGATGGGACAGCCTCCGGGTAAGGCCACCTTTGCCGTTCCGGCTCTGGCAAGTAAAGGCCCCATCACCAAAAAAGATGCCCGTAGCTTACTTACCAATTCATACCCCGCGGTATGTCCGGTCAGAGATCGGGCTGATACTGTGATCTTTCTTGATCTTCCGTTTACTTTAACATCTGCTCCCAGATTTGATATGAGTTCACACATATCCGAAACATCATCCAACCCCGGAATCTGTCTTATAACACATTCCTCCGCTGTTAATAAACATGCCGATATAATGGGAAGAATTGCATTTTTTGAGCTCGAAATTAAAGCAGAACCCATTAAAGGCTTTCCCCCGTGAATAACAAAAGCTCCCATATACTTCACCTCTTAATTTTTTATGTACAAGCCTTTTGTGAAGCTTTCGTTATTAATACGAAGCATCGTTATTATTATTTTCTTTAAATTTTATTTCAATCATGGTAAATAATTTTTAAAAAATTATAATGACATCACTCGTTATAAATCCCCACTCACTCGTAGCGTACGCTCGAGCATAACCAAAAAATCTCCTATGGTAATCATTCTTTCAGGATATGCCATACTGGTAGCATTACCTTGAATTATACCCAATTCTAGGGCAAATTTGTAAGAGCTTAAATATCGGTTTTCAGCCTTATTTAAGTCGGTATAATGTGACCAAATTCCCGGCTTTGTAGGCAAAGCGTTTTCACGGGTCTTAAATTTATAAAACTCGATTAACAAATTAACCGCCTTATCTCTTCGGACATAAGAACCTGTAACCTCAGCCACATTGTTTATAAGCCCTGCTCCCACGGCCTTTTGAGCCATGTCATACTCGCTGTATTCTGCTTCCAATACATCAAATAAAAGCTTTAATATATCCTTTTGGGTCATAAGCGAATTGTGCATAAATCTCTCGTTCTTTATGCTTTTTAAATCATAAATTGTCTGTATTCTTTCCATACTTTCTCTGATATAAACAGGAACTGTTGTTTGAGGCTTAAGTCCTTCGGTGGCAGCCACAATAGCCCCCGGTTTATCCAATTGACTTATCACACGACCAAGGGAGTAATCGGTAAAGGTGGGTAGCTTATACCAGCCCTGGCTTGAATTATAAGCAAAGGTTTTAATTTGACCCTGAGCATAAGCTGTTATTCCCGCTACGGGTAACTCTACCCTGATTGGTCTATTTAATATGCTAATTGGGCTTCCATTAATATATGAAAGCTTAAAATCAGTAACCGGCGTCTTAATTGCCATAGTTTGTAAGGGAACGTATTGACTTGCCGGCGACTGGGTTTCCAGCCTAAACTCCAACTCATTGCTCCTTGTCTTCATTCTAAAATACTCATCGGTCTGGAAGGTCCCCGGCAGTATTGTATACTCACCCCAGGGCAGTATCAGATAAAGCTCTTTTTTAAGCTCTGATAATGCATCTATTACAATTGAGCTCAATTCAAGCCGTATACTCGATGTTTTTTCGGGAGGAACCGAAAGATCTAATTTTACTATCGCTTCGTACCGGCTCCTTATTCTTTCGCCTAATACATGGGCATCGGCGCCCAGAGAGGAAATAATCCAAACACCGTTTTCAAGTTTAACGGGAATATCCAACCCATCCCCAGTTACAGGTTCTTCCAAGTCGAAACTACTGTCATACTCGCTTTTACTCTTGTTGGTAACTACCATAATAGTTCGAGTGGGCATGCTTCGAAGCTGGGTTTTAGGGTCATAGGCAAAAAGCCTTGCATAATAACGCCTGTTGGATATCAGGCCTCCGGCTGTATATGTTCCGCCGTTTACCTGGATCGTATTGGATTCGGTAAAATTTAAATCTTCGGCAAGCTCTAAATAATACGACATGCCCTCCTCATTTGTCCAGATATAGGTTATGCTGTTCTCAGTAACCCCATTGGGTCTGCTATCTACGCCAAATCCGGTAGGAGCTGCAGGAGGTTTGTGTGCT
>CAYUZC010000120.1:625-2562 GCA_964449525.1 uncultured Ruminiclostridium sp. | reverse complement strand
ATGTAATTCATTTCGCCAAGCTCCGTCCATTGATATGTGATGGAGCTTTCGGTGACTCCATCAGGACCGGTTTTAATACCGAATCCAGTAGGAGGTGCAGGTGGTTTATGGGCTTCTGTTTTAATAAGCTCTGGGTTACTGTACTCTGATGCCTCACCGGTTTCCGCGTTTTTGGCCCTAATCCAAAAATAATACACCGTATCAGGAGCAAGAGAATCAACCCTAAAAAATGACCTGTCTCTTTTATCTTCGTAGGTGACCAGCTTTGTTATACTAGCTTGGCTTATATCATCACTTGTTCCACATTTGATTTCATAATCCATGCCGGTTATTTCTGTCCAAAAAAGATCAACAAAACTGTCACTGGGTATCCCCTTTAAGTCGGTGGGAACAATAGGTTTTACCGGCTTTGGGGGAATTTCTACTTGTGTTGTAATAATAATGGGATCCGAAGGATCAGAAGACAAACCATTTTGGTTTTCTATAGTTAACCAAACTAAGTATGTGGTATTCTCTTTTAAGCCGGAAATATTGATGGGAAAAGTCTGGTCTTGGTCTTGATCATCATCACCGACTATATCGGGAACACGGACCTCCCGTTGCGGAATCTCACGATTTTTAATTACATCATCAAACAAATCGCTGTAAGCAATATATTCGCCTACCCGTTCCTTCTTACTGTTACGTATGACATCCAAGGCTTGGCTATAGCTGACTACGTGAGGCTTTACACTCCAACCCGCTTCATATACAACTTTTTGACTTTTTTTCTTGTTTACGTCTTCTGAGCCTAATTCCTCATTCTCGTCAAAATCTTTTTTCGAACACTGTTTCCAGTACCCACGCAAGTTATCATCTTCTTCATTATCATCTTCGTTGTCATCCTCTTCGTTGTCATACTTCTCATAAAAAGCATACCATATTTTATCCAAAACCAGAGTCGCACCGGTATATGTAATGCTTTTCAAACCGGTTTCGGGGTCTTCTTCTACCCCAAAGGGAGGGGCAGAAGGAGCTACGGGCCTGTTCCCCCCCGCATCGGGCTCAGTTATTATAACCTTCACAGAAGGCGTTGATTTATATGGCCTAGTTACCATTAAACCATCCGTATTATTTGGTACCAAATAATTTTTTTTGGCATATATAACAAAATAGTATGTGGAATTAGATGTCAGGCCATTTAGATCATATTTATAACCAATAATACTACCGGAATCTTTGTCTTTTATTTTATGTGCATCGGTCATTGAAATATCCGATGCAATCTTATAATTGGACGGTAGGGAGTTAATATCTTTTACATCCTTAAGAAGGTATATATCGTATGTGATAATACCATCAATTATGCCTTCACCTGTAATTGGAGCTTTCCAAAATACAGAAGCACTAAAAGGTTCAAGAAAATCTTCATATTTTAATGGAGGATCAGAATTTTCGAATATGTCTACAATTTCAGGCGCCTGTGGCGTCTGAGGAATCTGTTCTTTAAGTTCAACCCTAGTTTCTGAAATAAACTCAATAGGTAATACAGCCCCAGGTTCATAGACGTCTGCGTCAATCTTAAAACTGTAGGTATTGGTATCACCTTTTTTTATAGTTATCTGATAATTATCCTTATCATAAATTTCTCTGAATACTATAGGATTTAAATTGTTCGTATAACGGGAAAGCTTATAATTCACTTTTATATTAGGATTTTCCATAACAATGGGATTCCAAAACAGTTTCCAGATAGTATCTCCATCATTGTTATACCCTATTTTCTGTGCCTGAAGAAGTATTTCTGTTTTAATTTTAATAGCCTTTATTTCTTCTGCTTTTGCACATTTTACATTTTCACTGGGCTTTGGCACGACTGTTATAGAATACTCGCGGCCGGGCAAAGTATGTATATATATATATTCAAGCTTTTTCTCAGCACTGTTTATTGTAACGTT
>CAYUZC010000120.1:0-615 GCA_964449525.1 uncultured Ruminiclostridium sp. | reverse complement strand
CGGAATAGGTTTAATATCTTTAGACCCGGTTTTAGTATCCGCTATTAAAATATCATAGTCGATTCGACCTGTTGTATCCCATACATCATCCCATGTGATTTTAATACTATTAGTGCCCGGAATAATACTAACTGACACAGCAAGATCAGTCAAAAACTTTGCTGGGTTTGATTTCTGAGAGGTAATGGTATACACGCCATCACGCTCAATTCTATAAGAGGCTTTTAAATAAGACTCATATATAGTACCTCTCTTTATGCCGTAGGGGTAACCAAGTGTGATTTCATCGCTTCTGGTAGAGCCACCTAAGGAAGTGGTAATAGCATCAGGAATGACCTGATCCGTGCCGGTAGAAATCTCATTTAATCCAAGGATTATTGAAGTCTCTGCACCATCTGGAAACCAATTTGAATCAAAATCCCACTCTAATCTAGCATACCAACCATTATCTTCGATATTCTTATTGCCTACTTCTGCTACTCGGTTATTAGTAGGTGGTGGTAGTAGCATAGTATCGGCAAAAACAGATGGATTATAAAATAATCCAAGAAAAAAAGAAATTATTAATGATAAGGTTATCATTCTTTTTATTAACTTGCGGTTCATATTCTTCTC